>JBBIHL010000347.1:0-3800 GCA_037447075.1 Candidatus Eiseniibacteriota bacterium
TGCCGGCGGGCGCCTTCTCGAACGTCACGCGCAGCTCGTCCAGGCTCCACCGGCCGATGGGCCGCCCCGCGATCGCCAGCACCTCGTCCCCGGCCCGCAGCCCCGCGGTGGCCGCCGGCGTGCCCTCGCGAGCCTCCAGGACGGTGAAGCGCTCCCCGTGCTTGACGATGCTCGCCCCCACCCGGTCGCCCGCATCGCGCGCGGCGAGGCGGGCGTTGGGCTCCAGGTAGAGCTGCTTGCGCGCGTAGTCGAAGGTGCAGGTGAAGCGGTCGAGGATCAGGTTGCCCACGTTGCCGGCGTAGTCCTCGCTGGCGAAGGCGCCGGTGGTGGCCTGGCTCAGGCTGGCGAGCGGGTCGCGGATCGTGAAGGGGCCCAGCGTGAACGACTTCATGCGGCAGGCGAGCACGGTGAACGTGCCGCCGAAACCGCCCGCCGTGGCGGTGAGGGTCTTCCCGACCTTGGCGGCCAGGTCGTGCTGGCGGGCGAAGGGGGTGTGCAGGTCCACGCTGGAGCCGCTGCCCACGTCCAGGCGGAAGTCGCCCTCGTAGTCGTCAACCCGCCCCCGCACCACGGGAACGTTGCCGGCGAACGTGATGGGCACGGCCTGCCCCTTGCCCGTATAGGCGTAGCCCTCGGGATCCTCCAGGGTGAGCGACTGGTTGGCGTAGTCCACGGTCATCACGAAGCGGCTGATGAAGTCGTAACCCAGGATGCCCGCGGCCCCGCGCCAGAAGAACGGCTCGATGTAGCGGTTCAGGGCGAGCACCACCACCTTCTGGTCCCTCACCTCCACCCCCTGGCCGCCGGTCCCCGTCACGTGCATCCATTTCACCTGCGAGAAGGACAGCTTGCCCTGCGCGCCCGCCCCGCCCCCTTCCAGCTCGCCCTCCAGGCGGTATCCGTGGTTGGCGGCGTAGGCGCTGTCGAGCACGGACACGCTGGCCCCGGTGTCGAGCAGGAAGTCCTCGGGCGGGCCGCTGTCCACCGCGACCTTCACCCACACGTGCCGCTCGGAGTAGCGCATGGGAACGCGGGCGACGCGACCGCCGTCCAGGAAGCGGAAGTCGCGCGCCTGGGGCTGGGGCGGCAGGAAGCGCGTGCTGTCCAGCTCCACGTTCACCGCCACCGAGTCGAGGTGGGTGGTGACGTCGTTGGCCGGCATGCCCTCGACGCTCTGGCGCGTGTCGCGGGCGCGCAGCCGGCCGGCGACCTGCGCGTAGCCCGACAGCCGGACCGTCACCTTGTGCACGTCCTCCTGCTGGGTGGCCTTGGCGAGCAGCCCGGTGGAGGCGTCGTAGTAGAAGCGGCGCGGCTTGCCTTGCGGCGGCCGGACCTCCAGCACGTCCAGCCGGACGCCGCCTTCCGATTCCTGGCCCACGGAGCGCACGTCCCCGCCGCCCTGGTCCGGCTCGAGCCAGCGGTCGTTCTCGAACCAGACGCTGGCGAGCGCCTGCTCCAGCTCCTTGCCGTCCAGCCAGTGGAGCTTGCCGTTCTGGTCCACGCGCCAGGCGCGGCCGCCGATCGCGCCGCTCTGCAAGGTGAGCGGACCGATCCGGACGGTTTGGGCCGCGCGGTCCGGACGCGCCGACCAGCTCTCGGCCGTGCCGTGCATGCCGAAGGTGCTGACGGACGATCGCGCGTAGAGACTGCGTTCCGCCTCGAGCGCGGCCCGGCCGCCCAAGGCGTCCAGGTAGCGCTCCAGCACGGCGCGGGCTTCGGGGCTGATGCTCGCCCCCGCCGGCAGGGCAAGGACGGCCGTGCCGAGCAGGAGGAGCAGCGGACCGATGGGCTTGCGGTGCATCATGATGGGCCTCGCAGGGGTGTGACCGGGCGGGGTCGCGCGGGATTATAGGAACCCGGCGGGGTCGGGCGAAGTCTAATCCGGGGGTCGGGTTGAATCGGGGCGGGACGATCCGCCCGGGCCCCGGCGCCCCGGGCAACGGGTGCCCGTCCGTGCAAGGCCCGGCGGCGACCCCGCGGATGACAACATGCGTTGCGCGCCACGACCGGGCGGCCCTATGCTGCGTCGTCACCCATGACGGGTCGCCAACCCGCTCACCAGGGAGGTTCCACCATGAAGCGACTGGGCTGTCTCTTCGCTTTCCTCCTGCTGCCCGCGGCCGCCTGGGCCGCCGTGCAGCCCAACGGCTGGGGTCCCCGCGTGGGCTTCAGCGCCGACCCCGACCAGCTGGTCCTGGGCGGCCAGCTCGAGATGGGCGAGATCGCGCCCGAGATCGACTTCACCCCCAACCTGGAGCTGGGGTTCGGCGACGACGCCACGGTGATCGCCGCCAACCTGGACCTGCACTACCGCTTCCAGATCTCCCGGAGCCAGTGGAGCCCCTACGTCGGGGCAGGGCTGGGGATCGCGTTCATCGAGGTCAACCTCGATCCCCCGTTCCGGGACAAGAGCGACACCAACGTGGGGGGCAACCTGCTGCTGGGCGCCCAGGTTCCCACGCAGGCGGGGAGCCGGTTCTTCGCCGAGATGAAGTTCGGCCTGGGCGACGTTCCCGACTGGAAGCTGCTCGTGGGCTGGAACTTCAAGATGTAGCCGGGGCCCGGGCGCCCCGCCGCGCCCCGGCTACCGCACGCTCTCCATCGCGCGCAGCAGCTCCTCGGGCGGCACGAAGCCCTCGATGCGCGCGCGGCGCACCTCGCGGCCGCTCCCGTCCAGGAAGACCAGCGTGGGCACGCCGGCGATGCCGAACTGCCTGCGGAACCGCTCGGCCTGCGGCGAGTCGTAGTGGGTGAGGTCCACCTTGAGCGCCCGGAATCGCCGCGCGGCGGCCACCACCCTGCTGTCGGCGAACGTGACGCGCTCCAGCTCGTGGCACGGCACGCACCAGTCCGCCGAGAAGTCGAGGATCACCGGCTGCCCGGCGGCCGCGGCCGACTGCAGCTGCTCCGGGGCGAAGGCCGCGAAGGCGATGCCCGGCCCGGCCGGCGTGGCCAGGATCAGCGCGCCCGCCAGCACCGCCACCGCGCCGACCACGCGCTTGAAGCGCCGGAACGCCGGCTTGCCGCGGCCGCTCCGCTCGAGGAACCCCAGGTAGAGTCCGCCGATGACCAGCGCCGCCGGGACGATCCAGGCGGCGAAGCGCGGCGCCGCGGCCAGCAGCAGGTAGAAGCCGCCCACGCTCGCCAGGATCACGCCGAACAGCCGCTCCATCCACACCATCCACTCCCCCGAGCGCGGCAGCCGGCGCAGCAGGGTGCTCGACGTGGCCAGCAGCAGGTAGGGCGCCCCCAGCCCCAGCGAGAGCACGAAGAACGAGGAGAACCCGAACCACGGATCTCCCCGGGCCGCCACCAGCGCGAGCAGCGCCACCACGGGCGGCCCGATGCAGGGCGCCGCGAACACGCCCACCACCAGCCCGGAGGCGAAGACGCTCGCCGCGCTCGCGCCCATGCTGCCGCTCAAGCGCGTGAGCAGGGCCGCGGGGGCCTGGAGCTGATAGAGGCCGAACATCGAGAGGGCCAGGCCGATGAGCAGCAGGCCGATGCCGGCCAGCACCCACGGGCTCTGCAGGAACCCGCCGAACAGGCCGCCGGTGAAGGCCGCCAGCAGACCCAGCGCGCTGTACATGGCGGCGATGCCCAGCACGTAGAGCACGGCCAGCGCGACCACCCGGCGCAGGGGGGCGGCGCCCTGCGCCCCGAAGATGGAGACGGTCACGCCCATCATGGGATAGACGCAGGGCGTCAGGTTCAGCGCCAGCCCCATGAGGAAGAGCCCGAGGAACGCCACCCACCCGCCCCGCTCGAACAGGCGCGCCACGGGATTGTCGAGCGCGGCG
>JBBIHL010000348.1:0-3789 GCA_037447075.1 Candidatus Eiseniibacteriota bacterium
CGCGGCGGGACGGTCTGGTCGGACGGCGACCACCGGGTGGCCATGGCGTTCGCGGTGGCGGGCCTCGCGGCGCAGGCTCCCGTCACGGTCTGCGGCGTCGAGAGCGTGGGAACGTCGTACCCCGGGTTCTTCGAGGGGCTGGCCGCGCTGGGGGCGCGCTGCGAGTTCCACGAGGCGCCCGCGCCGGCGCGGGTTTGAGCGGGATGGGCTTCGTGGTTACCATTGACGGACCGGGGGCGGCCGGCAAGAGCACGACCGCCCGGCGGGTGGCGAGCGCGTTGGGCTTCCTCTACGTGGACACCGGCGCCCTCTACCGCGCCCTGGCCCTCAAGGTCCGGCGCGCGGGCCTGAACCCCGACGACGCCGCGGCCGTGGGGGCGTGCTGCCGCAGCTCGCGCCTCGACTTGGCGGGAACCCCGGAGCGCCCGGTGGTCCTGCTGGACGGGGCCGACGTCTCCGAGGAGATCCGGGCCCCCGAGGTGAGCGAGCTGGCCTCGCGGCTGGCGGCCTACCCGGAGGTGCGGGGCTGCCTGATCGAGGCGCAGCGGGCGCTGGCCGCGCGCGGGCCCCTGGTGGCCGAGGGGCGTGACCTGGGCACGGTCGTGTTCCCGCAGGCCGAGGTGAAGGTCTACCTGGACGCCGACCTGGAGGCCCGGGCGCGGCGGCGCTACCAGGAGCTGGCGGAGCGCGGGATCGGCGTGCCCCTGGAGGAGGTGCGCGCCGACCTGGAGCGGCGCGACGCGCGCGACCGCACGCGCGACCTGAGCCCGCTGCGGGCGGCGGCCGATGCCGTGCCGGTGGACACCACCCGCCTCACCATCGAGCAGCAGGTGGAGGCGGTGCTGAACCTGGTGCGTGAGGCGCAGCGCCCGCGCGCCCCGGACGCTCCTCCCGGCTCCCGGGCCGGAGACGAGGGCTTGGAGTTCGCTTGAGGCTATACTATTATGCCGGCTGGCTGGGGGCTCGTACACTCTTCCGGCTCCTGAGCGGATGGCGGGTCGAAGACGCCGAGAACGTCCCTCGCACGGGGGGCGTCCTCGTGGCCTCCAACCACATCTCGCTCTGGGATCCGCCGATGGTCGGAGCCGCCCTCCCGCGGGAAGCGCACTTCCTGGCCAAAGAGGAGCTGTTCGGGAACGTCGCGCTGGGTCTGTTGCTGCGCTCGGTGAACGTGATGCCGATCAGGCGCGGCGTCGCGGACCTGCGCGGCATCACCCGCGCCCTGGACGCGCTGCGCCGCGGCGAGGCGCTGGTGATGTTCCCCGAGGGGGGGCGGATGCGGGACGGGCAGCTCCATCCCGCCCGTCCGGGAATCGGGATGATCGCGGCCCACGCGGACGTCCCCGTGGTGCCGTGCTACATTTCCGGGTCGAACCGGCAGCGCGAGTGGCCCTCGCGGCGGAGCCGGGTGCGCATCTCGTTCGGCGCGCCACGCGACTGGCGCGAGCTGGCCGGCAAGGCGGCCACGGCGCCGCGCGGTCGCCCGCTCTATCAGGCGATCGGGGACGCGGTGATGGGCGAGATCGCCCGGTTGAAGGACAAGCAGGAGCTGGATTCGGCATCACGCGGCTCGGCGCGCGAGCGGCCGGCCTAGTCTCGACGGTCGAAGGAGGTCAACCCCGACATGCTGGAAACGCCGGAACAAACCCTCAACCCCGGGACGCCGTCCGGCTCCCGGGCACCCCAGACCGCCTCGCGTCCGCTCCACGACGACGACGAGGACGGCCCGTCCGCCGAACAGAAGCTGGCGCAGCTGCGCGAGTACGAGGAGTCGCTGCGCTCGCTGGCGGAGGGCGAGATCGTGCGAGGCACGGTCCTCGCCCTGGACGACAAGGAAGTCCTGGTGGACGTGGGCTTCAAGAGCGAGGGCACCATCCCGCTCAGTGAGTTCCGCGACCCGCACCACCTCAAGGTGGGCGATACGGTCGAGGTATTCCTGGAGAAGATGGAGGACCAGGACGGGCTGGTCGTGCTCTCGAAGCAGCGCGCCGACTTCGTGCGCGTGTGGGATCGGGTCAAGGAAGCCTACGACGGCGGGCAGGTGGTCGAGGGGCGCATGGTGCGCAAGATCAAGGGCGGCGTGGTGGTGGACCTCTACGGGGTGGAGGCGTTCCTGCCGGGGTCGCAGATCGCGTTGCGCCAGGTCCAGAACGTGGAGGCCATGCTGGGCCAGGTCGTCCAGGTGCGGATCATCAAACTCAACAAGCGCCGCCGCAACATCGTGGTGTCGCGCCGCGCCGTGCTGGAGGAAGAGCGCGACCGCATGAAGGCCTCGGTGCTCAAGGACCTGGCCAAGGACCAGATCCGCGAAGGCGTGGTCAAGAACATCACGGACTTCGGAGCATTCGTGGACCTGGGCGGCATCGACGGCCTGCTCCACATCACCGACATGTCCTGGGGCCGGGTCGGCCACCCGAGCGAGCTGGTGAAGATCGGGGACCGCGTGCGGGTCAAGGTGCTGAACTTCGACCCGGAGAAGGAACGCATCTCGCTGGGCCTCAAGCAGCTCGAGCCCTATCCCTGGGAGGGCGTGGACGCCCGCTACAAGGTCGGCGACAAGATCAAGGGGCGGGTGGTGAGCATCACCGACTACGGCGCCTTCGTGGAGCTCCAGAAGGGCGTCGAGGGCCTGATCCACGTCTCGGAGATGTCGTGGACGCGCCACGTCAAGCATCCCTCCAAGATCCTCAACGTGGGCGACGAGATCGACGCCGTCGTCCTCAAGGTGGACAAGGCCAACGAGAAGATCTCCCTGGGCCTGAAGCAGGTGGGCCCCGATCCCTGGCTCACCCTGGACGAGAAGTACCCGATCCAGTCGCGGGTGCGAGGCAAGGTGCGCAACCTCACCAACTTCGGCGCCTTCGTGGAGCTGGAGGAGGGGATCGACGGCCTGGTGCACGTCTCCGACATGTCGTGGACCAAGCGCGTGGCGCACCCCAGCGAGGTGGTGAAGAAGGGCGACACCATCGAGGTCGTGGTGCTGGCGATTGACAAGGAGCACCGCCGCATCAGCCTGGGCCTGAAGCAGGTGGAGGAGGACCCCTGGCCGGAGCTGGCCGGCCGCTTCCCGGCGGGGATGGAGGTGAGCGGCACCATCAGCCGGCTGATCGACCGCGGCGTGATCGTCGAGCTCCCGGACGGCATCGAGGGCTTCGTGCCGCTGTCACAGCTGGGCCGCGAGGACCTCAAGCGCCCCAACGACGCCTTCGAGGTGGGGGAGAGGCTGCAGATGAAGGTGACGCGCGTGGACGTGCCCAACCACCGGCTCATCCTCAGCGTCAAGGCATGGCTGGAGGACCAGGACGACATCGCCCTGGCCGAGTGGACGTCCAGGCGCAACCAGGTCCGGGCGCGGATCGCGGCCAGCGCGCCCGCCCCGGAGGAAGAGAAGAAGCCGGCCCGCAAGGCCAGGGCCGCCGATGAGTCGTCCCCCGGCGCGGAGGCGGAGGACTAGCCCGCTCGTCGCGAGATCGGGCGCGGCCCGCCTTTCGCTCCTGCATCCCCGGCCCGGGCGGGAGGGAGCCTGCCAGATGAACGCCGCCGCCGTGATGGGGATGCTCTGGGTGGGGACGGTCGTGGCCGCCCCGCCCTCCACGCCCCGGCGAGCGACCCCTCTCCGGCCCCGCACCGAGGGGGTGCGGGCGGTCGCCCCGGGCGCGGCCGACAGCCTGGCGGCGTGGCTCCCCCGGCTCCAAGGCGGCCCCGATGCCGGTGAGGGGGCCCGCCTGCTCGGGCTCCTCCACTACGCGCGCGGAGAATACGGCGCGGCGCGCCAGTGGTTCGCGCGCG
>JBBIHL010000349.1:0-3781 GCA_037447075.1 Candidatus Eiseniibacteriota bacterium
GCGCGCCTTCCGCGACCAGGACTACTGGGGCAAGCCGGTGCCCGGTTTCGGCGATCCGCGGGCGCGCCTGCTGGTGGTGGGGCTGGCGCCGGCCGCGCACGGGGGGAACCGCACCGGGCGCATGTTCACGGGCGACGGCAGCGGCGACTGGCTCTACGGCGCGCTGCACCGCTTCGGCTGGGCGAGCCAGCCCGGGGCGACCGGCCGCGACGACGGCATGCGGCTTCGGGGCTGCTACGTCACGGCCGCGGCGCGCTGCGCGCCGCCGGGGAACAAGCCCGCTCCCGCGGAGCTCCTCAACTGCCGCCCCTACCTTGCGGCCGAGCTGCGGCTGCTCCGGGAGCTGCGGGTGGTGCTGGCGCTGGGCCGCATCGCCTTCGAAGCCTACCTGCGCGCCGCCGGGTGGCGGGACTGCCTGCCGGCGCGCCAGCGTCCCAGGTTCCGCCACGGCGCGGAAGCCGTGTTGCCGGATGGCACGACGCTGCTCGCCTCCTACCATCCCAGCCGGCAGAACACCAATACCGGCAAGCTCACGCGGCGGATGTGGCTCTCGGTGTTCGCCCGGGCAAGGGATGCCGTCGCCGGCCCTGGCCGGCGGGCGGTCAGGAAGGGCTTCCCCGGACCAGGCCGCGCACCGCGAGCGCGGTGAGGAGGGCCCAGGCGAGGCTGGCGAGCGATCCCGTGAGGTAGTACTCGGCCAGCTCCCGGCTGCGGCTCTCGCGGGCCTCCGGGAGCCGGAGCACCGCTTTCACGCCGATCACGAAGCCCACCAGGGACTCGGCGCGCGTGAGGACGGCGGCGAGAATCACGCTCCGTTCGAGCATGCCGATCCAACGACCCGCCCGCTCGAGGCCGGCGTGCGGGTCATCCGGCCGCTGCTCCAAGGCCGCGCGAAACGGCCGCACCCAGCGGCCGATCACGGGGGCTCCCGCCGGAACCGCGATCAGGGCGCCACAAACGACCAGCCACGGCTCCCGGCGGGCGAGGACCTGGAGCCATTCGCGCCACGCCCCGGCCAGCTGCTCGGGACGGGCGATCCCGACGGCCGCAACCAGGCTCGCCAGGTGGAGAGACTGGTCGAGGGCGAACACCTTGAGGTCCCGGGGCTCCATGCGGGAGGTCCACAGGTCCGTCAGAAGATGGGCGGCCAGCACGACGAGGAGTGCCGCCGCCAGCCGGCGGCTCCCCGGCTCCGTGAGCCACACCAGGGCGAGCAGCGCGGCATGCAGCGCGCCATGCAGGGAGAGCAGCCCCAGGCGGTGCTTCCCCTCCGCGACCCGGGAGCTCTGGAAGAGGTAGTCGCCCGCCAGGTGGGCGACCAGGAGCTTGAGGAACAGAGGCACGCCGAACACCGGGGCGTTCAACCTCGCGGGGGCGATGTGGCCGTTTCGCCCTCGGGCGGGCGAACCCTCGGGCGCGGGGGCGCTGGCGGAGCCGTGGCCGCGCGTGCGGCCGTCTGCAGGAAACCGTAGGCCTCGCGCACTTCGTTCCAGGAGGCGGCGCGGAGCCGCTTGGAGACCGACTGGAAGGAGACGCCCTTCTCACGCGCGATGGCGTGAAGCCCCTTGCGTTCCAGGCGTCCGGCCACGGCTTCCCATTGCGGGGTGGTCCACCGGGCGGTCAGCGCGTCGGTCAGCCCGAGCACGGTTCGCGAGACCGGGTCGAAAACGGGATCGCCCGTCTGCCAGGAAGTCAGGCGCCCCTCCTTCTGCTTGGCGTGCTCCAGGGCGGCGCGCGCGCGGTGGAACGCCTCGCCCTCCGAGGCGAATGGCCCGCTCCGGCTCATGCGCTGGATGGTGCCCAGGCCCACGCCCGCCCGCAGCTGGGTTTCGCGTCCCGCTCCCGCCGCCAGGTGTGCGCGCAGACAGGTCAGGATCTCGAGGGCCGGCGCACCCGCGGTGAGAACCGCCTGAAGCTCGTCGCCCCGAAGGATCTGGGGGGCCAGTCGGAAGTGCTCGCCGTAGAGGCGCCGGACCCGGGCGACCGCCACGCGGAAGGCCCGATCCACGAGGGGACGCCGTCTTGCGGGGATGCGGCGCGACGACTTGAGGTCCGCGATCAGGACCTGCCACAGACGGCCTCCGGTCACTCAACCTCCATAGGGTGAACAGGGCAGTTCGCCCTTGTGAGGTTGAATATGCCCGGACGCCCCGGGGCGGTCAAGCCGATCGTGCATCCGGCGGCGCGAGACGGACGGGCGGCCCGCGCGCAGCGGACCGCCCGTGCCGGGATGCACGCTTCTGCCCGGATGCGGGCTACGCGCTCCCCGTCATCCTGATGATCGAGAACACGGCGCCCTGAGGGTCCATGAGGACGGCGAAGCGCCCCACTCCGGGGATGTCCGTCGGTCCGTGAAGCACACGCCCGCCCAGCTCCTTGGCCTTGCCGGCGCTGCGGTCGCAGTCGTCCACCGCGAAGTAGATCATCCAGTGCGGCGGCACGTCGCCCATCTCGGGGGTGATCGCCATCATACCGCCGGCCATGGTCTCGCCGGCCTTGAAGACGGTGTACTCCACCGGTCCCGGCCACGGCTCGGCCTTCCAGCCGACCAGCTGCGTGTAGAACGTCTTGCAGCGCTCGACGTCGCGGGTCATCAGCTCGTTCCAGCACATCGAGCCGGTCTCGTTCACCACGCCCGCGCCCGGGTGCTTGCGGGCCTGCCACAGGGCGAAGGTCGCCCTCAGCGGGTCCTGCGCCACCGCCATGCGGCCCGCGTCGAACACGTCGAAGGGCGCGGCCAGCAGCTGGCCGCCCAGCGTCTCGACCTTGGCGGCGATCTGGTCCACGTCGGCCACCGAGACGTAGCTCATCCAGTGCGGCGGGACGCCCTGCGCCTTCTGGTCGTCGGGCATGCGGTAGAAGGCGCCGACCGATTCGCCCTGGTGCTGGAGCATGTAGTAGAACTCGCCACCCCCGAGGTCGCGCTCGTTGACGCTCCATCCGAACAGCGCGGTGTAGAAGCTGCGCGCGCCGGCGGGGTCGCCGGTCGCGAGCTCCGGCCAGCAGAAGGTGCCGATGGCATGCTGCGTGATCTGGGTCATGGGGCCTTCACCTCGTGTAGGGGGCCGGACTGCAGCGGGGAACCGCATCCTACCACGCCCATCCGGCGATCGCTGCCCCTGTGAGCCGGGGGCTTCGGCGGGTCCGCGGATTCCGCTTGACGCGGGGCGGGTCGTCGAGGCAGGGTGAGCGGCGACATCTTCCGGGTGCCCACAAGGGGTAAAAGGGAAGGGGGTGCAAGTCCCCCACGGTCCCGCCACTGTGATGGGCGCTCCGGGCCTCATGCGCCACTGACCGTGCGGTCGGGAAGGCGAGGCCCGGGCGGAAAGCCCTGAGTCAGGAAACCTGCCCGGAAGCCAACGCCCGCAGCGCTCCGCGCGAGAGCGTGCCGGACGGACGGCGTCTCCCGGCCCTCCTCCCGCGGCTCGCGGGGCGAGGGCCATTCCATTGGGCGCGCGCGACGCCGTGATCGCCATCCCGCTCCTGGTTCTCCTGCCGGCCGCGCCGGCGGGCGCGGCCAGCGCGGATTCCCTCCCTCGTCCGCCCGGTCTCGCGGACACCGTGGTGACGCTGCCCGAGGTGCGCGTGACCGGGGAGCGCCCACCGTCGTCCTCCCTCCGGCGCGTCCCCACCGGCTTCGTCGCCGAGCTCGAGGCCGGGCGCTCGGGACGGGCCCTGGAGAACTTCCGCGAGCTGCTGACCGAGGCCCTGCGCCGGGCCGAGCTCGAGCCCGGCGAGATCGTCTGCCGGCCCGGCACGCCGCGCGCGGCGCCCGGCACGC
>JBBIHL010000350.1:0-3778 GCA_037447075.1 Candidatus Eiseniibacteriota bacterium
GTGGTCGTGACGAGCGAGACCGAGCTGGTGCCGCCGTCGGGCGACCGGCTCACCCTGGAGCCCGGCCAGGTGCTGCGGGTGCGGGGGCGGCGGGGCCGCGGCCTGGAGGTCAGCGCGGGACCCGGGGTCGAGGGGCAGGTGGACGGAGCGCGCGTGGTCCGGGTGAACGGCGGACGCGCGGGGGCCTAGGCTCCGCTTGGAAACCCTGCGTGAACCGCGCCGGGCCGGGGAGCGGGCAGCGCAAGGAGCGAGGAGGAGACAAGCCTGGGCTGGCTGTCGACGACGAGCGACGCCGCGATGCCCGCTCCCCGGCCCGGCCCTTGGGGTGGGCGGCGGCGGCAGGCCATCCGCAGCGTCGCTCCTCCTCGACGGGTCACAGGGGACCCGACTTCGTCGTCGCTCCTTGCGGCTGGCCTGCCGGCGCCGCTCACGCGGCCACGCAGGGTTTCCAAGCGGAGCCTAGCGACCCGGTCGCCGGGAGCGGCCGCTCCAGCCCGGTGACCGGCGCGGGAACGTGCGCCCTCGCGTTTGACAGCCTCGCGGCCATTGCCTAGCGTGGCGGATTCCGCATGCACGTCCCGATCCTCCACGACACTCCGGCCGCCGAGGCCAGGGGTCTGCGCCGCGTGTTCCGCGCCTCGCGTGGCGGCGGCGAGGTCGAGGCCCTGGCCGGGGTGGACGCCCGCATCGAGCGCGGCGAGATCTTCGGCCTGCTGGGCCCCAACGGGGCGGGCAAGACCACCTTCATCAAGATCCTCACCACGCTGCTGTTCCCGACCGAGGGAGAGGCGCGGGTGGCCGGCTTCGACGTGGTCCAGGACGCCCACGAGGTGCGGCGGCGCATCAGCCTGGTGTCGGGCGGGGAGACCAGCGGCTACGGCATCCTGACCGTGCGCGAGACGCTGTGGATGTTCTCCCAGTTCTACGGGGTGCCGTCGAGCGTGGCCTGGCCGCGGGTGGACGAGCTGATCGAGGTGGTGGGCCTGCGCGAGCAGCGCCACACGCGGATCAACCGGCTCTCCACCGGCCAGCGCCAGAGGCTCAACTTCGCCCGGGGATTCGTCGCCGACCCCGAGGTGATCTTCCTCGACGAGCCCACGCTGGGCATGGACGTCAACGCCGCCCGCAGCTTGCGGGCCTACGTGGCGCGCTGGGTGAAGGAGCGTGCCGGCCGCAGCGTGCTGCTCACCACCCACTACATGGCGGAGGCCGACGAGCTCTGCGACCGGGTGGCGATCATTGATCGTGGCCGCGTGCTGGCGTGCGACAGCCCGGCGGCGCTGCGGCGCCAGGTGCAGGGCGGGCAGCACGTGGAGCTCGAGGTGCGGGCCGCCGACGGGCGCGTCCCCGACCTGACGGCGCTGGGGCTGCAGGCCGCCTGGGGGGCTCCCCACCCGGAGCGGGGCACGCGCACGCTCAAGTTCGCGCTGCCCGCCGGGACGCCGCTGCCCGAGGTGCTGCGGCAGCTGGAACGGCAGTCGGTGCAGGTCCACGGCGTGGCGACCCGCGAGACCACGCTGGAGGACGTGTTCATCGCCGTGGTGGGGCGCGGGCTGGAGGACGCGGAGGGCGAAGCCTAGCGCGGGGCGGCGTGAAGCCGCGGGCGGCGCCGGGTTTGACACCCCCGGAGCGGTTCTCTAGCCTGGCTCGCGAACATGCCGACCGACGCCGGGGCCGCCGTGGCCGCGCTCGCGAACCAGACGCTCTCGGGCCGCGCCCGGCTCAACTGGCGGGCGACCGTCGCGCGCGGCTACGTGCGCGTGGTCGGTTCCATCCGCGAGCCCTCGTGGATCGTGAGCGACTCGGTGCTGCCCACCCTCGGCATGTGCGCCTACGTCCTGGTCTACCGCGGCCTGGGCGCGCCGCGCTCCTACGAGGCGCTCGCGGTGCTGGGCGGCATCCTCTCCACCTACTGGATCAACGTGCTCTGGTCCATGGGGGCGCAGCTCTATTGGGAGAAGCAGCAGGGGCAGCTCCAGCTCTACCTGGCGGCGCCGTGCTCGATGATGTCCATCCTGACCGGCATGGCCGTGGGGGGCATCCTGATGACCTCGGTGCGCGCGCTGCTGGCGATCGCCGTGGGCTTCGGCTTCTTCCACGTGACCCTCGAGCGCTTCGATCCGGCGTGGCTCCTGCTGGTCTTCCTGGCCACGCTGGCCGCGCTCTACGCCCTGGGCATGACGCTGGCCTCGGTGTTCCTGCTCTACGGGCGCGAGGCCTGGCACGTGTGCAACGCGCTGCAGGAACCGGTGTTCTTCTTCTCCGGGCTCTACTTCCCGATCCGCGCCCTGGGCGTGGTGGGCATGGTGTCGGCGGGGCTGGTGCCGCTCGGGCTGGGGATCGACGCGCTGCGGCAGGTGCTGCTGGGGCCCGCCGCCCACGGCCTGCTGCCCGCGCGGCTGGAGACCGCGGCGCTCGCCGCGCTGGCGGCGCTCTTCCTGTTCCTCTCGCGGCATGCACTGCGCTCCATGGAGCGGCTGGCCAAGCGAGACGGCCGGCTGACGCTGCGGTGGCAATGAGGGCGCTCGCCAGCCGCTACTCGACGGCGGCCTGGCTGGGGTGGCAGATCGAGTCGAACTGGGCGGATCCGGTCCTGTTCACGATCTACGCGGTGGCGCGGCCGCTCGCCACCGCCTTCATGCTCGCCGGGATGTACTGGGCGGTGTCGGGCGCCCCCATCCGGCACGAGGTCTTCGCCGCCATCTTCGTGGCCAACGCCTTCCACAACTACGTCACCCAGGTGCTGGTCGGGATGGGCTGGATCGTGGTCGAGGAGCGCGAGCAGTACGAGACGCTGAAGTACGTCTACGCCTCGCCGATCGGCATCTTCACCTACCTGGCGGGGCGGTCGGCCGTGAAGTTCGTGCTGGCCACGGTGAGCGTGGTGCTCACGCTGGCCATCGGGTGGCTGGCGCTGGACGTGCGCTGGTCGTGGGCCGGGGTGTCGTGGGCCCCGCTGCTCCTGGCCTTCGGCCTCGGCCTGGTGGCCACCGTGTTCCTGGGCTTCCTGCTCGCCGGCTGGGGGCTGCTGCTGCCGCGCGTCGCGATGACGGTGAACGAAGGCGTGGCGGTCTCGCTCTACCTGCTGTGCGGGGTGATCTTCCCCATCGACGTGCTGCCGCGCGGGCTCCAGGAGCTGGCCCTGGCCCTGCCCTTCACCTACTGGTACGAGGCCCTGCGGCGCTTCCTGCTGGGCCACGGTGCCAGCGCGCGGCTGTCCGGCTGGCCCGACGCCCTCCTGCTCGGGGCGCTGGCGCTGAGCGCCGCCGCCTTCGTCGCGATCTCCCGCTGGGGCTACTTCGCGCTCGAGCGACGCGCCCGCCAGGAAGGGCGCCTGGATCAGACCACGCTGTTCTAGGCATGCCGGCGGCCCTGCGCGTCCTGGGAGCGGCCCTGCTGCTGTCGAGCCCGCTGCTCGATCTCGACGGCGCGATGGTGCGCGCGCTGCAGGGGCGGCGCACCGCCGCGGCCGACCGGGTGATGCGGTTCGTCACCGAGGCCGGCAACCCGGTCACGGTGCTGGCCGGGATCCTGCTCATCTCGCTCGCGCCGCCCCCGGCGGGCGTGCTCACGGCGCGCGCCGCGGTGGTCACGCTGGCGTCGGCCAACCTGGCGACCGAGGGCCTCAAGCTGGCCGTGGGCCGGGCGCGGCCGGACGGGAGCCGCCGGCGTGCGAACTCCTCGTTTCCCTCGAGCCACGCCGCCAACGCTTACGCGCTGGCCGCGGTGCTCGTCGATCGCTGGCCCCGGGCCGGCCCGGTCTGCTGGAGCGCCGCCG
>JBBIHL010000351.1:0-3777 GCA_037447075.1 Candidatus Eiseniibacteriota bacterium
TGGCCGAGGCCTGGCGGCCGTCACCGGGGCGGGGCCGGGACCCGTCGCCGGCGGCCGCGCTCTACGCGCCGGCCCTGCTGTGGGCGGCGCTGGTGGCGCTGCTCCTCTTCGGCAACCCCTACCTGCAGCAGCGCTCCGACGCCTGGTTTCACGCCGCCGTCATCCAGCGCATCGCCCAGCTCGGCCTGCCCCCCGAGGACCCGTTCTTCGCCGGGGTCCGCCTGCTCTACTTCTGGGGCTATCACGTGTGGGCCGGGATGTTCCTGGCCTTGCAGCCCTCGCTCTCGGTGTTCGCGCCCCTGGTGGCGTTCAACCTGGTGGCGGCGGCGGCGGTGCTGGTGGCCTTGAGCCTGCTGGTGCACCGGCTCACCGGAGAGCTGCGGCTCGCGTGGCTGGGCTGCGCGCTCGCCACGTTGGCCTACTACCCAGGAGCCTGGGCGTGGATCGTGGTGCGTTGCTTCACGGGCGAGGTGCGGGGCTGGGAAGAGCTCACCCGCTTGGTGACACAAGGCGTCACGCCGGCGCTGCAGGTCATGCACGAGGGGACCATGCACGCGTCCATGGTGACCTTCGCGGACAAGTTCCTGGTGCTCACTCCGTTCTCGATGGCCCATGCCTTGTTCGTGGTCTTCCTGATCGCCTTCCTCGGCTTCGTCCAGCGTCCCTCCGCGCGGGCCGGGGTCGCGCTGGGCCTGGTGCAGATGGCGGCGCTCTTCGTGCACAGCGTGGCGGGGTGGGCCCAGGCCCTGTGCGCCGCGCTGTGGTGGGCGTGGGCGGCGTGGCGGGGATGGCGGGACGCCGTGGCCCGCCGCCGGCTCCTGCGGGTGCTGCTGGTGTTCGCGGGGGCCACCCTGCTCATGCTCCCCTATCTCTGGGTGACGTCGCACGGGAAGAGCGGTGCCGCCGGGCTGCGCTTCACGCCCGTGGCGCTCTCCACCTTGCTGCTCGCGGGCTGGGCCTACCTGGCCGGGGCGCTTCCGGTGTTGAGGCGCCGCGAGCGGGATGGCGGGCCCGGGGTGGACCTGGTGCCGCTGGCCTCCGCCCTCGTGCTGGCCGCGCTCTTCATTCGCCTGCCCGAGAACAACCAGAGCAAGTTCCTGAACCTGCTCTTCCTGCTCCTGGCCGCGCCGGCCGCCGTGGGCTGGTCCGCACGCTGGGCAAGGCTGTCCGCGCGGGGCCGAGTCCTGCTCGCGTCGGCCGGTGCGCTGGCCTTCCTGCCCACGGTGGCGCTGGTGGCATGGGGCTTCGCCGGCGAACGCGGCCGGGCCTCCGACGTGGTGCCCGCCTCCACCGCGGCGGAGCGGGAGGCGTTCGCGTGGGCGCGAGCGCACACGGCCCCCAACACCGCGTTCGCCGACGTGGGCGGCGGAGAAGATCTGGTGGTGCGCGCCGGGCGCGGCGCGCTGTGGGGGGGGCACGGCTACGAGGACAACTGGGGCTATCCTATGAGCGAGATGCACCTGCGGGAGCGCGCGGTGAGGCAGCTCTCGAGCGGCGTCGAGCCCGACCCGGAGGTCCGCGCGCTGCTGGGGCGGCTGAATCGGCCGGTGGTGGTCGTGGCCCGGCGGCGCTATGCCGACATCCCGGGATCGGCCTGGGGCGCGGAACTGGCGGCTCCGGCCTACCGGCTGGTGTTCGCCAACGCCGAGGTGAGGCTCTACCTGTGGCGAGGCGCGCCATGAGCGCGTTGCCCACGGCAACCCAGGCGCTGTCGCCGCGCCGTGCGGCGTGGCCGCTGGGCGGCGCGGCCGCAGCCCTGGCGCTCTACGCCCTGGTGGCCACGGGCCTGCTGCCCCTGCCGCTGCCGCTCCGCCTGCTGGTGGCGCTCGGCGGCCTGGTGTTCGCCCCGGGCTACGCCCTGCTCCGTCTCACGCGTGCGGCGCCGGGCGGCCCCTGGGTTTCGGCCGGCTGGGCGGCCGGAGTCGGGGTGGCGTGGAACGGAGTTCTGCTGTTGACGGTCCGAGCCCTGCACGCGGACTTCCGACTCCTGGTGTGGGCGTCGCCGGCCCTTGCGCTGGGGTTGTGGGTGGCGGCGGCGGGACGCGGCGACGAGCCTGCGCCCCCGCAGGGCGCGCGCTGGACCCGTGGGTCCGCCCTGTGGCTGGTGGCGGCGCTGGCGCTGGCCGCGCTCCACGGTGCTCGCCTGGGGACGCCCTTCGGCTACTACACGGACACGCCCGACCACGTGGGCACCATTCGCCGCATGCTGGCCTCCGGCGACATGTTCCCGCGCGACGCCTACTTCGCGGATGCCGGCGAACAGGGCGTGGACCCGCGCAAGGGGCTCTGGCACCCCGTGGTCGCCCTCGTCTGCCTGGCGGCCCGTGCCGACGCCTTCGACGGCTGGGTGGGCCTGGCGGCGTGGATGGGCCCGCTGCTCGTGCTCGACGTCGCGGCCCTCGGATTCCTGGCAGGCGGTCCGGCCGCCGCGGCGCTTTCCGGCTGGGCGCTGCTGTGCACGCTCGGGGGCAGCCTGGCGGAGCAGTACTTCCGCGAGGGGGTGTTCGCCACCCGCTTCGGCGACTCGCTGGCGCTGGCCGCCGGAACTGCGCTGGCCGCCGACCTCGCCGCGCCATCGCGGCGCGGCCGGGCGGCGGCCGTGCTGGTGGCGCTGGGCGCGGTCTTCACGCACGTCTACTACGCGCTGCAGTTCGTGCTGGTCTTCGGCGCGCTGGGCCTCTCGCTCGCGACCCGTCGCGAGGCCCGGTCGCGCCTGCGGCGCTGGTTCGGCACCTCGCTGGCGATGGGCCTGGCCTGCGCGCCCTACCTGGCCCTGCGCGCTCCGGAATCCGCCGGACCGCACAACGTGATCCACACCGCGCCGCAGGGGCTGCTCTACCTGAACGACCACGTGCGCGTGGTCTCGGCGGGGGTGCTCTGGGACTGGCTGGGGCCGCTGTGGATCGCGGTGCCGTTCCTGCTGGTGTGGGTGGGGCGACGACGCGCGGGGCGACCGGCGCTGCACTACCTGGCGGCGGCCGGCACGATCCCGCTGGTCGTGATGTTCACGCCGCCCGTCGTGGAGTTGCTTCAGCCCCGCATGGGCTATCTGCTGATGCGCATGGTGTGGATGATCCCGCTGGCCCCGCTGGTGGCGCTGTTCCTGCTCGGGGCCGCCCGGGCGATCCGGTTCGGACCCCGCCGGGTGAGGGCCGCCGCTGGGGCGGCCGCCGTGCTGCTGCTGGGGTGGCCCTCGCTGGCGGACACGGCGCAGGTCCTGCTGCGCCCAGGCCCCTTCCGCGACGAGGAGCGGGCGCACAGCATGCTGCCCTGGCGCGACGCGCTGGCCTGGATGGACCGGCACCTGCCGGCCGGGACGGTGGTGCTCGCCGACCCGGTGACCTCCTATTCGATCCCCATGATGACGCGGCACTACGTCGTCACCCTGGAGGACCAGCACTCCTCGCCCAGCGACACGCGGGCGCTTCAGCGCATCCTGGACGCGCGCGACGCCCTGGACCCCCACGGGCGCTGGTCGCGCGCCCTGCGCGTGCTGCGCGACTACCGGGTCGGGGCGATCGCCCTCAACGGCCGCTTCATCCGTCCGGTGGGGCTCGACTACTGGGCACCCTACCCGGGGTTCCTGGAGCGCGCCCGCGCCCGCTTCGACCGTCATCCGGAGCTCTTCCCGGTGTTGTTCGATTCGGCCGGCTTCGTCGTCTACGGCGTGCGCCGCCCGCTGCCCGACTCGCTGCCGGAAGAGTCCGAAGAACCGCCTTGGCTGGCAGTCGACATTCCCGGCCGGGCCCTGGCGATCGCCGATACCGCAGTGGTCCT
>JBBIHL010000352.1:0-2308 GCA_037447075.1 Candidatus Eiseniibacteriota bacterium
CGGCGCTTTCCACATCGACTCGTGCAAGGTCGACTACGGCGTCGCCGGTGACGGCGAGGACGGCCTCTTTCTCCACCTGAGCTGCGAGTGCGCCAGCACCATCGCGTTCGGCTCGTTCGCCGCCCCGGACTGCGGCCTCCTGCGGCTGGAGAACCTGGGCGACCCCGCCACGCTCACGGACTTCGCCGTCTCGCTCGAGCGCGAGGGCGGCTCGGCGAATCCCCGCGCACCCAGCGGGCCGGTGGTGATGCTCGGCAAGCTGGCCGGCTAGCCGGCGCGCCCCGCCCGCTACCGCCGCTGCGCCCCCAGGGTGGGCGCCGGCCGCCAGGCCGCGGTGGGATCGCGCGGGAGCGGCTCGCGGGGCAGCCCCCAGACGTTCTGCAGGAAGAAGTCAATCGTCTGGATGAGCTGGCTGCGGCGCCACATCCACAGGTCGAATCCCAGGTAGATGACCGGCGGGTTCTCGGTGCCGTGGTAGTAGAAGCCGGCGGGGGTTCCGACCGCGCTCCCGCCCGCCGCCACGTAGAGCGTGTCCAGCACGCTGACCGAGTCCGACCGGTCGGGATCGGGGTCAACGTCCTCGATGACGCGGAGCGGCTTGACCACCGTCTCCATCCAGGGCGCCGCGGGGACCACGTCGCGCAGCGGCGGCAGCGGATCGCCCTGGCTGCGATGGGCGAGACTCGTGAGCCCCGCGGCCCACGCGGGGCGGCGGGGGGAGACCTGGATCTGGGTGCCTTGCACCTGCCTCATGTCCGCGCGCATGTGCAGGACCTGGTGGGGGAACATCCCCGGCTTGAGCGTGGGGCCGGGCGGGCTCGCCTTGAAGTCCGCGTCGAGGTCGCCCCAGGCGCGCATGGTCGCGCTCACGATGCCCCCGCCGAACATCAGCAGCCGGCCCCCGTAGCGCAGGTAGATGCCGATGCTGTTGAAGCCGTTCGGCGCGGTCATCTCGCGCAGGGACGTGATCGGGTTCATCACGTCGTAGATCTGGCTGGACATGTCGGCCGAGGCCTTGTCGGTGTACCAGATCACGTTGAGGTAGCGGCCCAGCACGCTCAATGGGACGTTGGCGTCGGCGCCGTTGCGCGTGTCGAGCGTGTCGTACGCGTAGCCCAGGAAGAGCCCCGGCGGGCTCAGCAGCTGCGCCGGCAGGCCGTTCTCGGGTCCGTAGCCCTGCCAGGGGAAGCCTCCGCGCGCGAAGTAGAGCGTGTCCAGCTCCGCCTCGCTCGGCCAGGGCCCCGGCGGCGGCCCGAGCTTGTTGGGGACGGGGTAGCGGTCGGGCGTTCCCCGGCGGTCGTCCACGATGAGGAGCGAGCGGTTGAGCGCGGGGCGCACCACCGACATCTGCACCACGCCCAGGCTGCGCAGGCCCACGTTGTCCTCGGCCTCCAGGTAGAAGACGTGGCCTTCCAGCTCCTGCCCGGGCGGGGGAGAGAACGGGCCGAACGTGGTGGTGGTGACCGTGGTCCAGTAGCTCCAGTGCTGGATGTCGGCGTTCTGGTCGGAGCGGGGCGTCTCGTCCGCCAGGTCGGCGATGTCCACCGCCCAGCGGTAGCGCTTGACGTAGTACCCGGCCGTGGGCTTCGCCGTCCAGTTCATGGTCACCGGCAGGTCGGCGGGGACCTCGACCGTGATGGGACGGTACTCCTTGTTGTAGCCGCCCGAGGGGTAGGTGAAGTTGAAGTACTCGTTGAAGAGCGTGATGATCGGTCCGAGCTGGTTGGCCCACGAGACGCTGAAGACCAGGACGTTGGTCCTCTGGTTGAACACCGGGTCCCAGGCCCCGGCCTCGTCGAGCGCCGTGAGGATGAACACGTAGCGCTGGTCGGGGGCCAGGTCCTCGTAGAGCCTGAGCGTGGTGTCGCCCGACACCGAATCCCAGCCGGCGAACTCCGGCCCGAAGCGGTTCAGCTTCGAGAGGTCGGCGAAGTCCACCAGCGGATCGCCGACCTTGAGCAGGATGAACTTGTACTGGCGGGGCCGCTGGCCCGGGCCGTCGGGGTCGGTCCCGGTCCAGGTGATGGCGACGCTGGGGGCGACGCGGGGGAACAGCAGGTTGTGAGGCGTGGGGTAGGTGATCTTCGCCGAGGGCGCGAGGGTGAAGGCGTTGAACGAGCGCCAGTCGGGGGCCGAGGGCATCCCCTGGCCGTCCACCGCCTTGATGACGAAGGTGTGCAGCTGCGTGGCCGTGTTCGGCGCGCCGACGCGCGCGCTGTCCACGCGGTCCGCGCGGAAGGTGAACGTGTCGCCGTTACCGGTGGTCTTGGCCCAGGCCGTGTCGCCGCTCGCCGGGGGATCCACCGCG
>JBBIHL010000352.1:2329-3774 GCA_037447075.1 Candidatus Eiseniibacteriota bacterium
GAAGTAGGCCACCTCGCCGTCCGGGTCGAAGCCGGTCCAGTTGAAGCGGATGACGTAGCGGTAGCGGCCCGAGGTGTCGGGAGGCGCGCCCACCAGCTCCACGACCGGCCGCTGGTTGGGCACCAGGGCCATGCGGAGCTTCTGGCGCGAGCAGGAGCAGGAGATGAAGACGAGGGCTGCGGCGGCCAGGAGTCCGGCGCGGCGGTAGGACATGAGTCTCCGGTGGCAGGGGGAAGCCACGTCGGCCGTGATGATAAGCCGGGCGCGGACGGGACGCCAACGCGGCGCGCGGGTTGACGCCCGCCGCCAGCGGCCGTAGGCTCATATGGCGCGGTCCCGTGCCGGCCGCCTCTGGACCGTCGCGACCCCCCTCCGCGCGCCCCCTGGCCACGGGTGCGGCCACGTTCAGCCAACGGCCCGTTGGCCGGGCATCGAGGAACACGCTTCATACCTTGAGCATCCGCCCGCCCCTCGCCGTCGCGCTCGGGGCCTTGCTGCTGCTCGCGCGCGCCGGCCACGCCCAGAAGCTGGACCCCGACGGCATCACCCCGGAGATGGCGGCGGCGGCGCTGGGCCCGGGCCCAGGGCCGCTGGGCGTGAGCGACGTGCCCGACATCTTCGGGCCGGGCCACGTGCTGTCGGCCGGCCGGCTCTACACCAAGGTCACCAACTTCGGCCACGTCGGGAAGTATTTCCTGGCCACCTCCAGCGATCCCTCCGGGCAGTGGCCGGGGGGCTCGGGCACCGAGTACTTGAGCACCATCCGCCTGGCGGTCTCGGCGCGCGACCCCACCGCCGCGGACCCCTTCCTTGCCCGCCGGGTCAGCTATTTCCTGGAGTGGCGGCCTCCGACCCTCGACCCGGTGGACCGCATCTAGCAGGCCTACGAGGGGGTGCCGGGCGGCGCCCGCTACGTGAACGAGGACGGCGACACCGAGCTGCTGGGCGGCGCGACCGTGGGGCGGGTGGACGAGGAGTTCCTCAACGGCAAGGACGACGACGGGGACGGGAAGGTGGACGAGGACTACGCCACCTGGGGCCAGCAGATGTTCGCGCTGGAGATGCGCGACGACACCCCGCAGGCCATCAACGCCACCCTCAACGAGAAGCACGTGCCGCTGGGGCTGGAGTGCCGGCAGCTGGCGTGGTGCTACTCCTCGGCCGGCAACACCGACTTCGACGTGTTCGAGTACCGCATCCGCAACGTCTCGGGGCACCGGCTCGACAGCCTCTACGTGGGCTTCCTGGTGGACCTGGACGCGGGACCGGGCAGCGCCGGCAACTTCTTCCAGGACGACTTCGCCGTGCCGAGCCACCCGCCGGCGGGGTTCTCGGCCGCCGGCAACGCCTGCCAGGGAATCATGCCGGCCCAGGCGTCGGCGCCGTCCCCGACGGGCAGCGGCGTCGAGCCGGTCGTGTCCACGCCGATGCCGATGACTTTGTCG
>JBBIHL010000353.1:0-3747 GCA_037447075.1 Candidatus Eiseniibacteriota bacterium
GCAACGAGATCAATCCGGTGTGGTCGCCCGACGGGGAGCGCCTCGCCTACACTTCCGACCGCGCCGGGGCATTCCGCATCCACGCGCGCGCGGCGAGCGGCGTCGGGGGCGAGGACACGCTGGCCAGCCCGGGGCCCGGCGCGACCGGGCCCACCTCGTGGTCGCGCGACGGGCGCACGGTGGCCGCGCGCTGCCAGAGCGGAAGCAACGGGTGGGACGTCTGGCTGGTGCCCGTGTCGGCCGGCGCCCGGCCCACCGTCTTCGTGGCCACGCCGTTCAACGACCAGTGGGCGCGCTTCTCCCCCGACGGCCAGTGGATCGCCTACCAGTCGTTCCAGTCGGGGCGCAACGAGATCTACGTGCAGGCGGCGAGCGGGGCGGGTGGCAAGTGGCAGGTCTCGACCGCGGGCGGCGGCCAGCCGTGGTGGCGAGCCGACGGCCGGGAGATCTTCTACCGCGCCCCGGACCAGACCATCACTGCGGCGCCCGTGACTGCGGGCGCGACCTTCGAGGCCGGAACGCCCGTGTCCCTGTTCAAGGCGGTGGTGGTCGAGGCCGGCTTCTCGGGGGTGCGCTGGCTGCCGAGCGCCGACGGCCAGCGCTTCCTGGTCAACACGCCCCTTCAGGGCCCCGAGCGCGCGCGCTTCACGGTGGTCACCAACTGGACGGCCGAGCTGAAGCGGAGGTAGGGCCGCGCGGGGATCGGGCGGCGAACTGCTCCCCGGCGCGGCCGACGGTGTTCTCCTTGACTCGCCTCCCGCGCGGGACGAGCATCGCCGCGGGGAGGCACGCAGCGGCCACAGGCCGGACCCGGGAGGTTTCCGATGGGCAGGAAGATCCTGATGCTGGTGGGCGACTACGGGGAAGACTACGAGATCATGGTCCCGTTCCAGGCGCTGCTCGCGGTCGGGCACCGCGTGGATGCCGTCTGCCCCGGCAAGAAGAAGGGCGAGAAGATCCGCACCGCCATCCACGACTTCGAGGGCGACCAGACCTACAGCGAGAAGCGCGGGCACGACTTCGCCCTCAACGCGACCTTCGACGAGGTCCGGCCCGAGCACTACGACGCCCTGGTCGTCTCGGGCGGTCGCGCGCCCGAGTACCTGCGGCTGAACGACCGGCTGCTTGGAATCGTTCGCCACTTCTTCGACGCGAAGAAGCCGGTGGCGGCCATCTGCCACGGCGCGCAGATCCTCACGGCCGCGGGCGTGGCCCGCGGGCGCCGGGTGTCGGCCTACCCGGCGGTGGGTCCCGAGGTGAAGCTCGCCGGCGGCGACTACGCCGACATCCCCGTGGACAAGGCGGTGGTGGACGGGAACCTGGTGACGGCGCCCGCCTGGCCCGCTCACCCCGAATGGCTGGCCAAGTTCCTCGAGGTGCTGGGGACGCGGATCGTCCACGAGGAGACCGTGACGGCGAGCTGACGTGCGGGTCAGGTGGCGGGGAGGAACGTCTTCATTCACGCCGTGAATGACATCCATTCACGGCGCGAATGCCCGCCCCAACGCGTCACCCGCCTTCGATCACCCGGGGTTTCTCGGTCGCCGGAAACGTCGCCACGTCGGCGCCCCCGGTCCGTGCGGCGGTGGCCTTGCTCCATGCCGCCTGCAGCTCGGGATCGGCCCGCATGGCCGGATCTTCCCGCCACAGGCGTTCCACCTGCCGCCCCGCGGACTCCTGCATGCCGAGGCGGGAGAGCCCGATCGCGAGCAGCCGGCGCGAGGCGCGATCGGCGCGATCGAGCTGCAAGGTCACCGCCAGCTCGAGCAGGGCGTACTTGGGCTGGCGCTCGAAGAGCAGCGCGCCCAGCCGGCGGTGGGCCTCGGGTCGGCCGATGGAGTAGGGCACGGCGGTCAGGAAGGCGCGGTGCGCCGCGGCGGTGTCGCCGCGGGCGAGCGCCTGCTGGCCCCGGTCGAGCGATCGCCAGTAGAGGAGCGCGCTGTCGCGCGCGCCCATCCGCCGCCAGGCCGCCTCGGCGGCGGGGCGGTTCCCCGCCATCAGCTCCGTCCAGCCCAGCCAGTAGAAAGCCTCGCGCGGATCTTCGCCAGCGGCGAGGGCTCGAAGCAGCGCGTGGCGCGCGCCCGCCGGGCGCTCCAGCAGCATCAGGTCGCCGGCCACCTGGGTGAAGCGCCCTTGCGCCGCCGGATAGAGCCGCTTCATGCGCTCGCCGTCCCAGTAGAAGAAATCGCAGGGGGCGCTCCCCGCCGTGCTCTCCGAGAACTGCGAGTAGAAGTACGACTGCAGCGTCGGCTCCCGGTAGAGCGCGCGCAGCAGGGCGCCGTTCCCCATCTGGAAGCCGGCGTAGGAGGGCAGGGTGGCGAAGAACAGGCGCGCCCCGCGCGGGGGCGAGGGCAGCAGCTCGCGCATCTGGCGCGAGAGGCGCTTGACGTAGGCGGCGCCGCGCTCGAAGTAGAAGGGCGTGAGGTGCGAGGTCCACACCCACGGGCGGTCCACCACCGCGAAGGCGCGCACGCCGCTCGCCCCGGCGTGGAGCCAGAGCAGCGCCGCGGCCAGGGCGGCCCAGGTCCAGCGGTCGGCGCGCGCCGCGAGCACGGCCATAGCGAGCGCCGCGCCCACCGCAGCCAGCGTGTAGTAGTAGGCGCTCCAGGTGTGGACCACTGGCACCAGGGGGACGCCGAAGAGAACGCACCACGCGGCCGCCAGGCGGAGGGCGGGGCGAGGCGCCGCCGCCCCGACGCGCGGCGGGAACCAGAGCGCGAGCGGCAGCAGCAGCGCGAGCGCCGGCCACGAAGGCGCGTGCTCGAGCAGGTGGTCGAGCGCGCGCTGGGGCTGCTCGAGGAACAGGAAGCTCTGCGCCATGTGCGCGTAGCCCGCCGCAGCCTCGGCCCAGCCCAGCTTGAGCCACGAGCCGGCGGCCGGATGGGCCCGATGCCACGCCAGCGCGGCGCCCAGCCACAACGCGGCCACGATCAGCGGGCCGGCGGCTCGGCGCACGGCCTCTCCCCAGGGCCGACCCTCCTGCCAGCGCCCCCACAGCACGAGCAGCGCCGGAAGCGGGAGCGCCGACTCCTTGCTGAACGCGGCCAGGGCGTAACAGACCGTGGCGCCCGCCAGCCGGCCGCGGCGGAAGAGCGCCACCGCCGCCAGCGAGCCGAGCAGCGCCAGCAGGTCCTGCGAGCAGCTGATCCAGGTGAGCAGCACGCGCTGCCCATGTAACAGGCCGAAGTAAGCGACCCCGGCCAGCGTGGCCCAGGGAGGCGCGAACACCGCCAGCAGGTCGGCGAGCAGGAGCAGGCAGACCAGGAAGAGGGCGAAGTTCACCAGGTGGTAGCCCAGCGGCTCCAGGCCGAAGAGCGCATGAAGCGACTCGAAGTAGAGCTGCCTGGACACGGGCCGGTAGTAGTTCCCCAGGGGGTCGGGTGCCCACAGCGAGACCGGGAGGCGCGCGAGCCGAACCTGCTCGAGGAAGACGTAGTCGTCGTTGAGGAAGCCGGTCCGCAGCGCGCCGGAATAGAGCGCGAGGAGCCCGAGCGCCAGCAGGACGGCCGCCCCCCACCGGGGAAGGGCGGCGGGTGCGGGTCGGCCGATGGCCTCGGCCGGGCGAGGATGGGGTTGCGAGGCGGACGCCCTCAAGGGAGCGGCACTGTAGCAGGCGAGGGCCGGCGCCGGGAGGCGGGCGGCCAGGGATGCGAGGGGCGGTGGCGCCGGACTCAGCCCTTCCTGCGGGCCACTGCCGTGCCAAAGCGGGACAGGCCGGGAATCGCGGACATCAGGTCCATGCGAACC
>JBBIHL010000354.1:0-3739 GCA_037447075.1 Candidatus Eiseniibacteriota bacterium
CTCCAGGAACTCCTCCGGCAGCCCGCCCGCGGTGAGGCGCAGCGTGCGCGGGTCCATCCACGATGCGCCCGCATGCCGCACGGCCTCCAGGCCCCGGGCCAGGTGGAGGTTCCGGCAGTCCGCCAGGGCCGTCTTGTGGAAGGTGGCGCCGGCGAGGTCGGCGCCCTCCAGGTCGGCCCCGCACAGGACGCAGTGGGTGAGGTCCGCGTCGCGGAGCGTGGCGTCCCGCAGCCGGGCCCCGAACAGGCTCGCGTCCACCAGCTGGGTGAACGCCAGCCGGCAGCGCGCGGCGTCGGCGTAGCGCAGGCTCGCTTCCGAGAGGTCGCAGCCGGAGAGGTCCGCGTCCCGGAGATCCGCGCGTGACAGATCGGTGCGCTGCATCCGGCAGCCGTCGAAGCGCACCCGCTGCGCCTGCGCGCCCACCAGGCTCGTGCGGGTGAGATCGCAGCGCAGGAGCCGCGCGCCGGTGAGGTCCACCGCCAGCAGGCGCGCGTCCGCGAGCTGCGCCCGCTCCAGGCTCGCCCCGCCGAGCAGGGCGCCGCAGCCATCCGCTCCCTCCAGCGTGGCGCCATCGAGCCGGGCCTCGCGCAGGTCGGCGGCGGCGAGGTCCGCTCCCCGCAGGTCCGCCCCCCGCAGGTCCTGCCCGCGGAGGTCGGCGTAACGCAGGGGGGCTCCGCGCAGGTCTGCGTTCTCCAGCGAATCCGCCCGGACCTTCAGCAACGTGGTGCCGTTGAGTCGGTGCAAGATGGCCAGCATGGCTCCTCCGGCGGCCGGCGCGCAGCGCCGCGATCGGGGCCACGGTAGCGGAGCGCGCAGCGCGCCTCAACCCCGCTTGCGGGAACCACGCCCGCGGCGCGCGCATTCAAGGCTTCGGCAGCGGCAAGAGGGGCTCTCGAATCCGTCCGACCCTTGTGAGATGGAGCCGCCTCGCCGATGCAGAACCACGCCGGGCCGGTCTCCCCGGCATCCATGCCGTCCGCGCTGGGGAGCACCGGCTCGACCTCGAAGGTTCCGTCGTACCGATCCTGGGAGGCCCGACCGTGTTCGAACGAGGCGTTGGGATGAGCCCGGAGCCCTCGCGGGAAGCCGCCGAGGACCACGGCCCGGCGGCACGCTCGGCCCCGGCCCCGCTCCTGCTGGAAGCCGTGACCGAGGGCTGGCTCGCGCGGGAGCTGCGGCGGCGGTGGTTGGGTCTGGACGAGGAGCTGGTGTTGTTCTGACCTGGGGGCGGCCCCGACCCCCGGGGAAGGGAAGGATCGCATGAGCTGGCAGGACGTGTTGAGCGCGGTCATCGGGCGGGCTCGAAGACCACCCGGCGGAGTGGACCCGCCGTTTGCGGGACTCGGCCGGGTCCCCGCCTTCCTTCCGGTCCGCGGCGCGGCGCCGGTTTTTGGCTCCCTGGGCGCCTGCCGATGTGTGGGAGAATGCGTGTGCGCAGCGCACGACCTGCTGCTGCGGGCTCACCGCGAGGAGCCGGAGTGCGAATTCTTCCGGGAGGTCATGTAGCCGTGATCGAAGCCGAGCTCACCCGACTGAAGGCGGATTCCCGCCGCATGGAGAACTGGAAGCGCTGGGGGCCGTACCTCTCCGAGCGCCAGTGGGGCACGGTGCGCGAGGACTACTCTCCCGACGGCACGTGCTGGGACTACCTCCCCCACGACCACGCCCGCAGCCGGGCCTATCGCTGGGGCGAGGACGGGCTGCTCGGCATCTGCGACCGCGAAGGACGGCTGGGCTTCGCGCTGGCCCTGTGGAACGGGCGCGACCCCATCCTCAAGGAGCGTCTGTTCGGCCTCACCGGTCCCGAGGGCAACCACGGCGAGGACGTCAAGGAGTGCTACTTCTACCTGGATTCCACGCCCACGCACTCCTACATGAAGGCGCTCTACAAGTACCCCCAGGCCGAGTATCCCTACGCCCGCCTGGTGGCGGAGAACCGCCGCCGCGGGCTGGGCGATCCCGAGTTCGAGCTGCTCGACACCGGCGTCTTCGAGGGCAACCGCTACTTCGACGTGTTCGCCGAATACGCCAAGGCGTCGCCCAACGACGTCCTGATCCGCATCACCGCGGCCAATCGCGGCCCCGCCGCGGCCACGCTGCACCTGCTGCCCACGCTGTGGTTCCGCAACACCTGGTCGTGGGGGCGCAGCGGCGAGAGCTACTGGCCCAAGCCGCGGCTTTCGCGCTCGGCGCCGGGGACCGTGCTGGCCGAGCACGCGGGCCTGGGTCGCTTCCGGATGGTGGCGGCCTCGGGCCCCTTCGGCCGCCCGCCCACGCTGCTCTTCACCGAGAACGAGACCAACGCGCAGCGGCTCTACGGATCGCCCAATCCCGGCCCCTACGTGAAGGACGCCTTCCACGACTACGTGGTCCACGGCCGCTCGGAGGCGGTGAACCCCGCCCGCATGGGCACCA
This sequence comes from Candidatus Eiseniibacteriota bacterium, assembly GCA_037447075.1. GTDB lineage: Bacteria > Eisenbacteria > RBG-16-71-46 > RBG-16-71-46 > RBG-16-71-46 > JBBIHL01. The sequence goes on from JBBIHL010000354.1 coordinate 2,416, forward strand.
AGGCGGCGGCCTACTACCGGCTGGAGATCCCGGCCGGCGACCAGGTCACCATCCAGCTGCGCCTCTTCGCCGAGGACGAGGAGCCCATGCACCCCTTCGGGCGCGAGTTCGACGCCGTGTTCGAGGCCCGCCAGCGCGAGGCCGACGCCCACTACGCGGGCCTGATCGGGGACGGGCTCACCGAGGACGAGCGGTCGGTGGTCCGCCAGGCCTACGCGGGCCTGCTGTGGTCGAAGCAGTTCTACCACTACGTCGTCCAGCACTGGCTGGAGGGCGACCCCACTCAGCCTCCGCCGCCCGCGACTCGCCACTGGGGGCGCAACAACGACTGGGGCCACCTTTACAACCGCGACGTGATCTCGATGCCGGACAAGTGGGAGTACCCCTGGTACGCGGCCTGGGACCTGGCCTTCCACATGATCCCCTTCGCCAAGCTCGACCCGCAGTTCGCCAAGGAGCAGCTCGTGCTCTTCCTGCGCGAGTGGTACATGCACCCCAACGGGCAGATCCCCGCCTACGAGTTCGCCTTCTCCGACGTGAACCCGCCGGTGCACGCCTGGGCCTGCTGGCGCGTCTACAAGATGACGGGCCCACGGGGCCAGCGCGACCGCCTGTTCCTGGAGCGCTGCTTCCAGAAGCTGCTGCTCAACTTCACCTGGTGGGTGAACCGCAAGGACGTCGAGGGCAAGCACCTCTTCGCCGGCGGCTTCCTGGGGCTGGACAACATCGGGGTGTTCGACCGCTCCAAGCCGCTGCCGGGCGGCGGCCACCTGGAGCAGGCCGACGGCACCGCGTGGATGGCGTTCTACTGCGGCACCATGCTCTCGATGGCCATGGAGCTGGCCAGCGTGAACCCGGCCTACCAGGACGTGGCCTCCAAGTTCTTCGAGCACTTCGTGGCCATCACCGACGCCATGAACACGCTGGGCGGCACCGGGCTGTGGGACGAGCAGGACGGCTTCTACTACGACCAGCTGCACATGGACGGCAAGCACGTGCCCCTGCGCGTGCGCTCGCTGGTGGGGCTCATCCCGCTGATCGCAGGCGAGATCCTGGAGCAGGACGTCGCCGACCGCCTGCCGGGCTTCGCCAAGCGCCTCAACTGGTTCCTGGAGAACCGCAAGGACCTGGCGCGGCACATCTCCTACTACGACGCCATGGCGGGCGCGCCGCACGCGCACCGGCTGCTGGCCATCCCCTCGCGCGAGCGCCTGACGCGGGTGCTGCGCTACATGCTCGACGAGAGCGAGTTCCTCTCGCCCTACGGCATCCGCTCGGTGTCCAAGGTGCACAGGGACCAGCCCTACGTGCTCCGGCTGGACGG
>JBBIHL010000355.1:0-3739 GCA_037447075.1 Candidatus Eiseniibacteriota bacterium
CGACGGCGGCCGGCCCGGCTGCGCCCGGCTCGGCGAGCCGGGCCCCGGTGCCCTGGCACGTCGGCGGCCTCCGCTCGGGCGCCGGCGGGGAGCCGAGCGTCCTCGCCCGCTACTGGCCGCAGAAGCGAATGGTGGTCGTGTCGTGGTGACCTCGCGGCGGCTCCAAGGAGCGCCCGCCGGCCGGCACTCCGCTACACCACGTCCGCGAACAGGCTCCGGTAGTGGCGGTACCAGTCGCTCTGGAACCGTTCCTCCGGATCGTATTTCCGCTTGAGCCGTAGGAACTCCGGCAGCTGGGGGTAGCACGCCTCGACCTGCCGGCGGGTCGCCCAGCGGTGGTAGGTCAGGAAGTAGCTGCCCCCGTACGGGATGGCCAGGTCGATCAGGCGCCGGAAGTCGCGGGCTGCCCGCTCCCGGCCGGCCGTGGTGTGCACGACGTGCAGGTTGAAGATGATGCAGGCGTACCGCTCCCTGGCCCAGGCCAGGACGCTCTCGTCGTCGCGCTCGACGAGCCGGACAGTGCCGTAGATCACCTCGGCGGGACTGGACCGGAACTCGGCCCGCACGTCGGCCAGGAAGCGCGGGAGCGCCGGCCGCGGGACGTAGATCTCGCTGATCATCTCGGTCGCGCGCTCGGCGGCGCCGGTCCGCGCGTCGAGCCTGCGGTGATAGCCGTCGATGTACACGCTCAGTTGGTGAGTGTCGGACCAGTAGAGCTGGCCGGAGGTGGACAGGTAGTAGGTCGCGTACTCCTCGAAGGCCCGCCGCCTGTCGGCGTGCGACAGGTAGAGGAGCCACCGCCAGTCCGCCTCGGACAGCTCCTTCTGCGTCCCGGGCATGGGGATGTCGTCCGGCACCGGCCGGTAGCACGAAAAGACGCCCTTGCGCAGGAAGTCGTCGGATCGCGCGTCGGTGGCGTACTGGAAGTCCCCGTAGAGGAACCCGTCGGCGATCCACTGCTCGAACGCCGGGACCAGGTCGTCGGCGTGGACGACCTCGACCACCCGCTGGAGCTTGCGCCGCGGCGCCAGCCGCAGTATGACCGAGGCGATCACCCCGAAGAGGCCGTACCCGCCGATCGCCAGCCGGAACAGCTCCGGGTTCTCGCGCCGGCTGCACGTCCGCACGGCGCCGTCCGCGTCCACCAGGGTGAACGCCTCGACGTCGCCGATGAACGGCCTGAGGGTCAGCCCGCGCCCGTGGACGTTCGCCGCCAGCGCGCCGCCGAGACTCAGCCGGTCGGCGCCCGTCTGCTTCTGGATGATCCCCCACTGGCGGGGCCGGCCGGCCTGCGCGTGGAGCAGGTACTCGATGAGCTCCGGCCACTGGATTCCGGCCTCCACCTCCACCTGGCCGCGGTCGGGGTCGAAGCGGAGCACGCGGCGCAGGCCGTTCATGTCCAGGAGAACCGTCCCGGAGCCGAACTGCTGGCCGCCCATCGTGTGCCGGCCCGCGGCGATGCTGATCCCCCGGGCCCGGGCGGCCGGGCTCCGGACCAGCTCCGCGAGCTGCTCCACCGACGCCGGCCGGACGACGCGATCCACCCACGTGGCGTTCAGCTCCGAATGGATGTCGTTGACCAGCGTGGCTCGCGGTCTCGGGAGCCGGCGGGCGCACCCGGAACCCGCCGTGGCGACGGCCGCGCTCCCGACCAGGAACCGCCGGCGCGTCAGCATCGGCGGCTCACCCCCTCGCGGTCCACGCCCACCAGCCCTCCGCCCCCAGGAAGAGGAGCCACAGGGCCGCGGCCTGGATCAGGTGGTAGAGCAGCCGCGCCGGTCGCGCCCCCGTCCGCCGGTACTCGCGGGCGAGCGCGAGGGCGAGGAAGAGTGCGGCCGGGAGGTAGGCGGCGATCGCCAGGAGGAACGCCTCGCTCACCAACAGCACGGCGGCGGCATACCCGGCGAAGCCGGCCCCGGCGGCGAGCGCGATCCCGCGGGTCACGGCCGGACCGAAGCGGAGCGTGGCGGCGAAGCCCCCGGCAGCCACCGCGGCCACGCCGATCGCCAGCAGCGCCGCCGGCCACAGGATCACGGCCCCCAGGGCCTCCTCGGCCAGCAAGAACCCTGGACCGTCCCACCCGCGAGCGCCGCGGCGCCGGTGGCACCGAAGAACAGCACGAGCCAGCCGCGCAGGCCCCCTGAGGCCCCTGTCCGGTGTTCTTTCCGACGGTGCCCGCGACGCTCTGCGTGGTCGGCAGGTTGCAGCCGGCCGACGTTGACGACTGAGTCGTCATTTGACATCCTAGATGACGAGTATGGCGACGAGGATCCAGACCCAGAGTTCACCCGTTATCGAGCGGCTCCCGGATCTCCCCGGGTGGCTGGCCAAGCGGTCCCACTTCCTCTTCGGGCCGCGTCTGACCGGGAAGACCTTCCTGATCCGCCGGGTCCTGCCAGACGCACGCGTGTACGACCTCCTCGACAGTTCCGTGTACCTGGCCCTCAGCCAGCGTCCCGCGCGCCTGGCAGAGGAGCTCTCGCCGCGCGACCGAGTCGTCGTGATCGACGAGGTGCAGCGGCTCCCGGAGCTGCTCAACGAGGTCCATCGCCTGATCGAGCAGCGGGGCACCCGCTTCCTGCTCACCGGTTCCAGCGCGCGCAAGCTGCGGCGCGGCGGCGTGAACCTGCTGGGGGGGCGGGCCCGCACCCGCTACCTGCATCCGCTGACCGCTCGCGAGCTGGGCGCACACTTCGATCTGCACCGTGCCATCGAGTGCGGCCTGCTGCCGGCGATCTACTTCTCGGACGACCCGAAGGCGGATCTCGAGGCCTATACGGGCACGTATCTCCAGCAGGAGATCATCGCCGAAGGCGCCACGCGCAACGCCCCTGCATTCAGTCGGTTCCTCCGGGTGGCGGCCCTCTGCAATGCGACGGCGGTCAACTTCACCAACGTGGCCAGTGACGCCCAGGTACCGCGCACCACGGTGTACGAGTATTTCGAGATTCTCAAGGACACGCTGTTGCTCCACGAGGTGCCGGCGTGGCGGCTGTCGCGCAAGCGGAAGCCGCTCGTGTCCTCGAAGTATTACTTCTTCGACGTCGGCGTCGCATCGGCACTCCAGGGGCGCCTGGTGAAGCCTGGGACGCCCGAGTTCGGCCACGCCTTCGAGACTTGGCTCCTGCACGAGGTGCTCGCCTATCGGGACTATCTGGCCGGCGAGCCGGTCAGCTACTGGCGCTCGACGTCCGGCTTCGAGGTCGACTTCATCCTGGGCGATCACACGGCGATCGAGGTGAAGGCCAGGGAGAACGTGTCGCCCCGGGATCTCCGGTCGCTGCGTGCGCTTGCCGAGGAGAAGAAGCTGAAGCGCTACCTCTGCGTCAGCCTGGAACCGCGCTCCCGGCGCGTCGAGGGCATCGTGATCCTGCCGGTCCGGCAGTTTCTCGACGCGCTGTGGGACGGCGAGCTGTCGGCGTGAGACCGCGCCGCGCACGGCGCGTTGCTACGCCAAGCGATCGGGCTGAAGCCGTTGCCATTCCGTTGCCATCAGCAAGGGCGTGTCGGGGAAATTTCGAGGGATTCCGAGGTCTCGGACCTTGCCCTCGAACGCGGCCCGAAACCTCGGCAGGTTCGGTGGTAGGCGGAGTAGGATTCGAACCTACGTCCTCAGCCTTGTAAGGGCTGCGCTCTGTCCGCTGAGCTATCCGCCCGTGGCTCGACAGAGTAGAGATTCGCGGCGCGCCCTGTCAAGCATCGCCAGGGCCGCGTGGCTCCGACGACCCGCGCCTATCGC
>JBBIHL010000356.1:0-3739 GCA_037447075.1 Candidatus Eiseniibacteriota bacterium
GGGCGGGGTCGGATGGTGGCGCGCCGGGCGTCCCGCCGTCGCCGGCCGCTCACCCCCGGCGCAGCCGGCCCCGATCCACCTTGCCCAGGTGGGTGCGCGGCAGGGCGTCCAGGAAGATCACCTCGCGCGGGTGCTTGTAGGCCTCCAGCCGCTCGCGCACGAACGCCTTCAGCTCCTCGGCCAGCCCGTCGCGGAGCCGGCGCGGGACCACGTAGGCCAGCGGCTTCACCAGGCCGCCCGCGTCCGCCGCCCCCACCACGGCCGCCTCGGCCACCTCGGGATGCTGCAGCAGGCAGCCCTCCACCTCCTGCGGCGCGAGCCACTTGCCCGAGACCTTGAGCATCTCGTCACCCCGCCCGCAGTAGGTCACGTAGCCCTCGGCGTCCATGCGGATGAGGTCGCCCGAGACGTACCACTCGCCGCGGAAGCCCTGCTCGGTCTTCTCCATGTGCTGCCAGTAGGCGATGGCGCGCGAGCCGCCGCGCACCCAGAGCCAGCCGGTCTCGCCCGCGGGCAGCTGGCGCCCCGCCTCGTCGCAGACCTTGACCTCGAAGCCGGGGACCACGGTGCCCAGCGTTCCGGGCTTCACGGCCCCGGGGCGGTTTGAGACGAAGATGTGCCACATCTCGGCCGTGCCCAGCCCGTCGAGCAGCTCCACGCCGAAGGCGTCCTTCCACCGCCGATACAGCTCGGCGGGCAGGGCCTCGCCCGCCGAGGTGCACAGGCGCAGCGAGGAGAGGTCCTGCCGGCGCGCCTCGGGGTGCGAGACCATCTTGTGGATCATGGTGGGGACGTTGACGAGGAGGGTCGGCCGGAAGCGGCGGATGCGGTCGAACATCACCTCCGCGGTGGCCGGCTCGGGGAACAGCGCCGCGCCGGCACCCGCCGCGAAGGGGAAGAGCAGGTTGGAGCCGGTGGCGTAGCCGAAGTAGAGCTTGGGCACCGAGAGCGTGAGGTCGCCTTCCGCGTAGCCGATCACGCCCTTGGCGTAGCATTCCGTGGTGTTGGCGAACGAGCGGTGGGTCTGGATCACCGCCTTGGGCCGGCCCGTCGTGCCCCCCGAGAAGAGCCAGATGGCCGCGTCGTCGCGGTGGGACGAGTAGGTCTCGAGCGCGGGGGAGGCGGCCGCGAGCCGCCGCTGGAAGTCCTCGTCCCCCACGACCAGCACCGCCTTCACCAGGCGGCACGCCGCCGCGGCCTCCCGGAACGAGGGGGCCGCGTCCCGGTGGGTCACGACCACGCGCGCCCGGGTGTAGTCCAGGACATGCCCGATCTCGCCTGACGGCAGGCCGGGGTTCACCATCACGACCACGGCGCCCAGCTTGAGGGTCCCGAACAGCGTCGCCACGAACTCCGGCCCATCCGGCAGGGCGATGAGCACCCGCTGCTCGGGCTCGGCGCCGGCGGCGGCCAGCACGTTGCCGAACCGGTTCGCCAGCCCCTGGACCTCGCGGAAGGTGAGGCTGCCCGAGTCCGTGTGCAAGGCGGCCCGCTCGCCGCGTCCCTCGCGCACGCGGGCGTCCAGGAAGTAGTCCGCGATGTTCAGGCGTTCCGGAGGCTGGTAGGTCATGGGAGGGTCGTGAGCTGGCGGACATCATGGACGGCCCCAGGCGGCATGGCAAACGCCGTGTCGCAGTCGGTGCGGGTCGGAAAGGCCATGATTGAACCAGCCGCGCTTGGCCAGGTAGATCGGCGTCGAGGCATCCGCCGGTGTCCCCGCCGGGAGCGGAAGGGTCGGGAGCATCCCGCCGTCGTCCGCGCGGCCGCCGACGCCGGGCGGCTGCGACGCATTGCCCTCGCGGCCAGGGCCGAACGTGCTGCGGTCGAGCTCCGCGCACGCCATGGCCTCGGACTGGGTGAGAGCCAGGCGCTGGTCGCGGCACGCAAAGGCCGCCCGGTCCTGATGGATGACGGTCGTGCCGCACGGGTGGCGGCCGCGCTGGGATACGTGCCGGTGTCCACGGTGTTCGTGCCGGTGCGGGGCCATCGTCGAGGGTCTGCTCGACCCCTCGTCGGCGATCGCGCTGTCGAGGCGGCTGGCGAGGGTGGTCGCCGTGCGGGCCGACGTCCTCATGATGCTGGAGCCAGCATTGGGGAGGCAAACCGATGAAGAGTGCGCAAGTCAACCTGCGCCTCGAGCTGGAGCTGGTGGCCGCCCTGGAGCAGGCGGCCCGGGAGGAAGGCCTGGATCGAGGCACGATCATCCGGAAACTCCTGTCGCGCGCGCTGACCAGCCGCCGACTCGACCGGGCGCTCGAGCGGTATCAGCTGGGCGAGATCTCGGTCGGTCGTGCGGCCGGGCAGCCCGGGATGACGCACTGGGAGATCATCGAACCGTCTAATAGAAGGCGCGGGATCGCCCACCCCCTCGAACCCGGGGACGCCGAGGCCCGGTTGCGAGCGCTGGGCGGCCGATCCGCACGGGTCGCCGACAGCCCGGTGGAATACGATGCCGGCCCCGGGCCGATCGCGCCTCGGGCCGACACGCTGCTTGATCACCCGCCGCGAGCCGGCGGGGTGCTCATGGTTGGCATCAATCCAGCCCCGGTGTCCGTGCGGGCCCGCCACTACTACCAGGGCCGCCTGGGCCGACGCCTCTGGAAGCGGCTCCAGCGGCTGGGGCTGCTCGCGACGCCCATCCCCGGCGAGGAGGATGATGCGTTCGTGGCCGCGGGTCACGGGCTCAGCGACGTCGTGAAGCGTCCGACGCGATCGTCCAGGGAGCTGGGTCGAGACGAGATCCGCCACGGGGTTGAGGCGTTGCGCGCGAAGGTCGGGGCGTGGCGGCCGCGGCTGATCCTGTTGGCCTTCAAGGAGGCGGCGCAAGCGGCGATGGGGACGTCGCGCGTGTCGCCGGGCCTTGGATCGTCCTTCGAAAGCGTGCCGACGTTTCTCCTGAGCGGGCCCTACGCGCCGCGCCAGGTGACCAAGGCCTGCGATGAAGAACTGCGCCGCCTGCTGGCAGCACCCCGGGGGCAAGGCGCCGGATCGGCGCAGACCCAGCGGATCAGCGAATCCGACACCCGTGCGGGGATCATCCGGCTGCCGAGGGACGCCAGGCGGTTCTTCCCCGCGACCCGACGGAGCGTCGAGGTCACGCTGCGGGGCCGGCGGCTGGCGGCACGCTACGATCCCCGGCTCGGGCCGGACCGCGAGCGGTCGGGCGTCCTCCGCATCGGACGGGAGGCGCTGCGCCGGCTGGTCAGGCCGGGCGAGCGAGTCCGGGTGTCGAAGGCGGAAGACGGAAGCGTCGAGCTGGGCTGACCGCCCCGATTGCGCGACGTCTGGCGGGCGTTCCTGCGCTCCGCATGGACGTGATAGCTTCCCCCCCGGCGTCGCGCCCCGACGGCGGCCAAGGCCCGGGCGGAGGCGCTCGACCATCGAGGCATGCGTGCAATGCCGATCCCCGAGCTGGCCGAGCTGACCTGGGAAGAGGTGCGGGACCTGGAGCGGGCCCGCACCGTCGCCGTGCTGCCGCTGGGCGCGGTCGAGGCGCACGGGCCGCATCTGCCGCTCGGGACCGACGTCATCATCGCGCAGGCGATGGCGCGTTCCGGCGCGGCGCGCCTGGAGGCGCAGGGCTGGCGGGCCGTGCTGCTGCCGGGGCTTGGCTACGCCGCGGCTCCCTTCGGTGCGGGCTTCGCGGGCACGCTCTCGGTGGCGCCCGCCACGGTGACGGCCTTGGTCGTGGACCTGGCCCGCGAGCTCACGCGGCACGGCTTCGCCTCGCTGGCCGCGG
>JBBIHL010000357.1:0-1903 GCA_037447075.1 Candidatus Eiseniibacteriota bacterium
CCTTGACCGGGATCACGTTCTCGCAGAAGGGGTGGTCGCGCATGGTGGCCACGCACAGGTCGGCGCCGCGCACCCACTCGGCCAGCCGCTCGGCCGGCTCGCTGGGGTGGAACTCGACGTTGGCGAGCCGGCGCTCGCGCGCCCGCGCCTCCAGCCCGGCCTTGGTCACCCCGTCGCCCACGAAGACGAAGCGCAGGTCGCGGCGCTCCCGCAGCAGCGTGGCGGCGTCGAGCAGCGTGTCCATGCCGTGGATCAACCCGTGCGTGCCGGAGTAGAGGATGGTGGCCGGGTCGCCGTTGCCCCGCGCGGGCGGCGGCGCGGGCCGGAACACCTCGGTGTCCGCGCCGTTGGTGATGAGCAGCACGCGACCCTGGTCCACGCCCCGCCCGGGCAGCGCGCGCGCCATCCCGGGATTGGCGCACACCACGCGGGCGGCGGCGTTGTAGAGCCCGCCCGCCACCCGCGCGAGCAGCCCGGACACCAGCCCGGGCCGCATCTCCCCCAGCGCCAGCGCCGCTTGCGGCCAGTCGTCGCGGCAGTCCAGCACCAGGGGCGCCCGCCGCACCCAGGCCACCAGGCGCGCGGTGATCCCGACGAACAGGGGAGGCGTGGACACCAGCACCGCGTCCACCGGGCCGGCGGCCAGGGCGGCCGGCAGCGCCGAGAGCGCGAAGGAGAGGTGGTTCCACAGGCGCGTCCAGGGGTTCTTGCGGGGCGTGGCGTAGAGCCATGCCCGCCGCACCTCCACCTGCTCCCACCGCTCGCGGCCCGGCCGCACCGAGCGGTCCTTCACCCCGGAGGGATGGTTGGGAATCCCGGTCACCACGGTCACCCGGTGCCCGGCCCGGGCCAGCGCCCGCGCGAAGTGGGCGGCGCGGGCGGGGGCCGCGGCGATCTCGGGCGGGAAATACTGGGTGAGGAAGAGGACTCGCAGGGAGGTCACAGCGCCGCCCTCCCGGCCTCCGGGACGCGGTCGGCGCGCGGTCCGGGCGCGCGCCGCTCCGCCACCTGCCGGGCGATACCCTCGGCGAAGGTGATGGGCTCCACGCCCAGGTCGGCCCGCACCGGCCCGTTGTCCACCACCTTGTCCTCCATGAGCCGCATCACCTGCTCGTCGCGCAGCGCGCGCACCCCCAGCCGATGGGCCCAGCGCACCGCGGCGGCCGAGAGCCGCAACGGGATCGGCACCAGGATGGGCCGCACTCCCAGGGCCGCGCCGGCGGTCTCGAGCAGGTCGCGGTAGGCGATCGGCTCCGCGCCGCCCAGGTCGTAGAGCCGGCGCCCCGCCGCCGGGCGGTCGAGCGAGCGCGCCAGGGCCTCGACCACGTCCCCGATGTAGACCGGCTGCATCAGCGCCCGCCCGTCGCCGAACAGGGGAAAGACCGGCCAGCGCTCGAGCCAGTCCAGCAGCCGGGTGAGGTTCCGGTCGCGACGGTTGCCGTAGATCATGGTGGGGCGGAGCACCGTGAAGTCGAGCCGCGACGCGCACAGGGCCGCCTCGGCCTCGCGCTTGGCCTGGGCGCCGCGGCTCGGCAGCCGGGTGTGCACGCCGGCGGAGGACACGACCACGACGCGCCCCACCCTGCCACGCTCGAGGGTCTCCAGGCAGCGCGGCAGCAGCCTCACGGCCGGGGTCCAGACCAGGGCCCTGGCGCCGTCCAGCGCCCGCGCCAGCGTCGCCGGGCGCTCCAGATCCACCGCGAACCAGCGGACCCCGGCCGGGGTCGCGGGGAGCGCGCGGCCGGGACGCAGCGCGCCGCCCACCGCCTGGCCCGAGCGCGCCAGCCGGTCGAGCAGCAGCGAGCCCACGTTGCCGCCGGCGCCCAGCACCAGGATCATGGGGCGTCCTCCGCGCGGGCCGCCACCATCAGCTGGCGGCGCGCCACCGGAACCCCGAGCCACC
>JBBIHL010000357.1:1979-3739 GCA_037447075.1 Candidatus Eiseniibacteriota bacterium
CCTGGTGGACCACCCGCAGCCCGTGACGCCTCATGGTATCCCGCATCTCGGCGGGGCCGAAGGTCTTCTCCACCGCGTAGTCGTAACGCCGGCCGTCGGGCGCCACGTACTCCGAGTAGACCTGCCCGCGGGCGCGGTCCAGCCGGCGGCGGTGGGGGAAGTAGGCGCCGTTGATGTCGCCCACCACCAGCACGCCGCCGGGACGGAGCCCCGCGCGCACCTGCGCCAGGAACCCGGGCAGGGGATGGATGTGGGACAGCGCGTTGTAGACCCACACCAGGTCGAACTCGCCGGGCCACTCGCGCGTGAGATCGCAGCGCAAGTAGCGGACGCGCAGCGGCCCGGGGTGGCGCTCGCGATAGAGCGCCGCGCGCTGCTCGGCCACCGCCAGCCGGTCGGGTCGTAGATCGGCTCCCACCACCTCGGCCCCACCGGCCAGCGCGTAGGCCATCGAGTAGGTGCCGAACCCGGAGCCGGCGTCGAGCACCCGCGGCGCCGCGCGGGCGGCCAGCCAGCGCAGGGCGAAACCGGCCTCGCTGCGCCGGAAGCCCCGAAGGTAGCGCGCCAGGTGCGCGGGGCGGCCGGCGTCCGGCAGCGAGCGGTAGTAGTGGTGGAACGCCTCCCACTGGGCCGGCTCCAGCCGGTCGCGCAGGGCGGCGGGCTCTTCCGCCAGCATCCAGCGCAGGAAGCGCTCCAGGGCGTCCCGGGTGGGGTTCATGCACCTGCCCCCTGCCGCCGGCCGGCGCGCGCCAGGTAGCTCCACAGGATGGGCAGGTGGCGCGGGCGCACCGCAAGCAGCAGCTGCGCCGCCTCGCGCAGATGGCCGCGGCGCAGCTTGTGGCCCAGGCTCTGCAGCTCGTAGCGCACCAGCTCCGGCCCGCTGCGTTCCAGGAAGCGCGTGCGCGCGGTGGCGAGACCCTCGCTCATGGCCTGCAGCCGCGAGCGGATCGCCTCGCCCGCTGCCCCGGCCGCCGGGCGCGGGACGAAGTCGTCGTCCTGGAGCAGCGGCGTGAAGCGCAGGCCGGGCGCCTCGCGGGCCAGGGCGACCGTGGCCACGCCGCCCTGGCGCCGCTTGGCCCGGCCCACCTCGGCGTAGAAGCGCCCCGCGCTGGGATCGAAGGCCAGGTCGCCTAGGCTGTAGGTCACCAGCGTGCGACCCCGCCGTTCCATGCCCTGGAGCACGTGCGGGTGGTGGCCCACCACCAGGTCCACCCCCTCCTCGGCGAGCAAGGCGGCCCAGTCGAGCACGTAGGGCGGCGGATCGTCCACGTACATGGAACCCCAGTGGACGTGCACCACCCGCCAGTCCACGCGCGCGCGCAGGGCGCGCAGCTCGGCCCGCACGCGCTCCGGGACGAAGGGGGCCACGCCCGGCCGGCGCTCCGTGGCCTGGCCGGGATGGGGCGTGGCGTAGGCCAGGAAGCCCACGCGCCGACCGCGCAGCTCGAGCACCGCGGGGCGACAGGCCTCGGCCAGGTTGCCTCCGGCCCCCACCGCAACCAGGCCGGCCGCGGCGCAGCCCGCGAGCGTCGCCTCCAGGCCGGCGGCGCCCCGGTCCATGATGTGGTTGTTGGCCAGCGACACCACCCTCACCCCCGCCCGGCGCAGCGCCGGCAGCACCTCGGGGTCGTGGTAGAACTCGTCCCCGGCCGGGGCCTCCGCCACGGCGAACTCCAGGTTGGCGGTGCCCAGGTCCGCCCGGCGCAGCTCCGCCGCGGGCGCGGCCAGCACCGCGTCGTAGCCCGCCTCCCGCCCCCGCC
>JBBIHL010000358.1:0-3733 GCA_037447075.1 Candidatus Eiseniibacteriota bacterium
GCGCTGAAACCCGACGCGACGCGGCCCGCGCCGCACGCGGCCTGGCTCTTCCCCGTCCCGCCTCCCCGGGAACCCGCTGCGCGCCGGCGGGCGTGAGCGGGAGCAGCCCTCCCAAGGACGAGGAGATCGCCATGGTGGGCGTCAAGGCCCTCTCCGGCGCTTCGCCGATGATGGGCTCGGCGGCGGAGATGGCGGCCACGATGACCGCAAGCGCCGCGGGCGGCATGACCGCGAGCGGTGCCCGCCAGCCCCCGGTCACGTTCTTCCCTCACGACCAGGTCTCGGCCGCCTTCGCCAAGGGCGCCGTGCTGCTGGATGGGAGCGACGGGCGCAACTACATGATCCACGCCAGCCGGCGCGACCAGCCCGGCATGGCCGAGGTGCACGTCAAGGACACCGACGTGATCTACGTGCTGGACGGCTCCGCCCGGTTCGTCACCGGCGGCACGGTGGTGGACGGCAAGACCACGGCGCCCGACGAGATCCGCGGCACCGCCATCCGCGGCGGCGAGACCCGGCGCATCACCAAGGGCGACGTCATCACGGTCGCCAGCGGCACGCCGCACTGGTTCCAGCAGGTGGACGGCGTGCTCACCTACTACGTGGTGAAGGTCCGCTGAGGAGGCCGGCGATGAAGACCGCGAAGAGCTCGGCGGCCGCGGCCCTCGCGGCCCTGGCGCTGCTGGCCGGCGCGCCCGCCGGGCGGGCCGACGACGCCCCCACGGGCCCGCCCGACGCCACCGTGGACCTCGCCACCCGCGAAGGCGTGGACCTGGTGCGGGGCCGGTGGCGCTACAGCGACACCCGGATCGTGGAGGCGGACTTCCGCAGCCCGGGCGCCGACCGGAAGCCGTCGGGGCCGCCCAACAAGACCTACGACTACACCCCGCACGCCGGCGCCGCGGACTTCGACGACTCGCGGTGGCCGGTGCTGGACCCCACCACGCTCGACGCCCGCCGCTCCACCGGCAAGCTGTGCTTCAACTGGTACCGCATCAACGTCACGGTGCCGGAGCGGATCGGCGACTTCGACCCGACCGGCTCCACCGTGGTGTTCGACGTGGTCGTGGACGACTACGCGGAGGTGTGGGTGGACGGGAAGCTCCCCCGCGAGCTGGGGCAGAGCGGCGGCCCGCTGGTCCGGGGCTGGAACGCGCCCAACCGCCTGGTGATCGCGCGCGACGCGAGGCCCGGCCGGAAGATCCAGCTCGCCGTCTTCGGCATCAACGGCCCCATCTCCGACACGCCCTCGAACTACATCTGGATCCGATCGGCCAGGCTGGACTTCTACCGGGCCGGGCCCCACGCCGTGGCCGCGCACGAGGTGCCGTTCGAGGTGAAGCGCGTGGACCCCGCGCTCGACGCCATCGTGCCGGCGGGAGCGCGCTGGGAGAAGCTGGCCGAGGGGTTCAGGTTCACCGAGGGCCCCGTCTGGCTGCCGCAAGGCGCGCTGCTCTTCAGCGATCCCAACGCCAACACCATCTACAAGTGGACGCCCGACGGCGCGCTCTCGGTGTTCCGCGAGCGGAGCGGCTATTCGGGCGTGGACATCGCCGACTACGGCCAGCCCGGCAGCAACGGGCTCACGCTGGACTTGAGGGGGCGGCTCACCCTCGACGAGCACGGCAACCACCGCGTCTCGCGCTTGGAGAAGGACGGCCGGCTCACCGTGCTGGCGGACTCCTACCTGGGCAAGCGGCTCAACAGCCCCAACGACCTGGTCTACCGGTCGGACGGCTCGCTCTACTTCACCGACCCGCCCTTCGGGCTGCCCAAGTTCTACGACGACCCGCGCAAGGAGCTGCCCTACAGCGGCATCTTCCGCTGGGCCGGCGGCCGGCTGCAGCTGCTGGGCAAGGACCTGCTCGGGCCCAACGGCATCGCGTTCTCGCCCGACGAGAAGCGGCTCTACGTGGGCAACTGGGACCCCAAGCGGAAGATCGTGATGTGCTACGACGTGCGCGCCGACGGCTCGCTCGCCAGCGGGCGGGCGTTCTTCGACATGACGGGTGCGCCCGGCGAGGAGGCGATCGACGGGGTGAAGGTGGACCGGAGCGGCAACGCCTACGTCTCCGGCCCCGGAGGCCTGTGGATCCTCTCCCCGCAGGGGAAGCACCTGGGCACGCTGGTGGGCCCCGAGCCGCCCGCCAACTTCGCCTGGGGCGACGCCGACGGCCGCACCCTCTACCTGACGGCGCGGACGGGCCTCTACCGCATCCGGCTCAACATCCCCGGCGTGCGCCCGTGGCCCGCGGAGGGCATGACGAGCGGGCGGTAGGGGCGGAGGATTCCGGCGCACTGCTTCGGAGCCGGGCGCTTTCATCCGCCATGGTGGCCTCAGCACGCCCCGGGGCGTGTTGCTCGCCGGGCCCCGGTGGCGGTGGCGCTCGGCTCCCCCGCCCGGGTATCGTTGCCGCGATCCCGGCGATGAACAGGATCCTCGGCGACACTCCATCCAGGGCCTCCTTCGCGGGTCCACCACGCGGCCGGCGGTAGTGACTTCCGGACCCGGGCGGAGCGCATCTGCTCCGCACCCCCGCCCCCACGCCGCCTCGACCGGCCGCATGCGCTCGTGTTTCTGACGGGCGTGCCCTCCGGGGGGAGCCGGGGCAAGCGGCCACCCGGGAAGCGGCAGGGCTCGAAGCTCTCCCGCGCCGCCCCCCTACTGCTGGCCTTCGCGCTGCTCGGGCTGGCGGAGCTCGCCTGCCGCCTGGGCGGCTTCGGCGGATACCCGCCGATCATCGTGCGCGCGGGCGCCGACAGCAGCGGCACGTGGGTCGCCACCAACCGGGCCGGCACGGACGCGTTCTTCGGTGCCGGAAGCCCGCTCACCGGCGGCATGCGCGAGCTCCAGTTCACCACCCCCAGGCCCCCCAGCACCTTCCGGATCGTCTTCGTGGGGGAGTCCGCCATCCAGGGCTTCCCCCAGCCCCTGCCGCTGACCAACGGCTCCTTCCTCGAGGCCATGCTCCGCGACCTGTGGCGCGACCGGCTCCAGGTGGAGGTCCTGAACCTGGGGGCCACGGCCGTCGCCAGCTTCCCCATCCTCTGCATCCTCGACGCGGCCCTGGAGCAGGAGCCCGACCTGGTGGTCGTCATGGCGGGCAGCAACGAGTTCTACGGGGCCTACGGCATGGCGTCCCTGCCCGCCCCGGCGCGGTCGCCGGCGGGCATCCGGGTGGTGCTGTGGGTGCGCGGGCTGGGCCTCTCCCAGTGGCTCCAGTCCGTCCTCCAGCCCAGGCGACAGCCCACCGGAGCCCTCATGGAACGCCAGGCCCTGGGCCAGCGTTTCCGGCCGGACGACCCGATCCGCGCCGCCGCGGCGAGCAACCTGCGGTCGCACCTGGTCGAGATGGCCCGCCATTGTGCGGCCCGGAAGGTGCCCGTGATCGTGTGCACCGTGCCGACCAACGAGCGCGGCATGGCCCCGATCGGCGAGGACTTCGAGCCTCCGCTGCCGGCGGACGCGCGGCGCGCCTTCCACCAGAAGGTGGCTCGTGCGGAGGCGCTGGTCCCCACCGACCCGGCGCAAGCCGCGCGGCTCGCTCGCGAGGCGCTCGGCCTCCACGACCGCCACGCGCGGGCGCACTTCGTCCTGGCCGAGGCGCTGACCGCAGCGGGGCACCACACGGAGGCGCTCGACCACTACGTCCGTGCCCGCGACCTCGACGCCATGCCCTGGCGAGCCACCACCGCGGCCGGCGACGCGGCGCGGGCGGCGGCCCGGGAGGGC
>JBBIHL010000359.1:0-3731 GCA_037447075.1 Candidatus Eiseniibacteriota bacterium
GGGCGGCGGGGCCGGCGGCGTGGGTGGGGCCTGCTGGGCCCTCCGGGCGCAGCCTGCGAGCGCGACCGCGAGCGCGGCGGTCATGAGGAGGCTTCCGAGGATCCGACGTTCCTTGTGCATGAGTCACCTCGCGGGAATGGGGTCCGTGGGTTGCAGCTGATAGGCCGAGCCGCCCGGCTCGGGGCGCGGAGACCAGGCCGGCGAGAGCGCAACACGCCCTCCGGTGTCCAGTGGCCGCGGCGGCGCGGCGTCCAGATCGCTCACGTAGAGCCCGCGACGCCCGTCCCGGTCCGAGCTGAACACCAGATGCCTGCCGTCCGGCGACCAGTGGGGATTCTCGTTGTTTCCGCCCGTGATGACCAGCCGAACGTCGCCCCCGTCCGGACGGCAGGTATAGATGTCGAACCCCGCGCCGGTGCGGGCAACGAAGGCGATGCGGTCGCCCTTCGGCGCCCACTGGGGGGAATCCGTGTAGTTCACGTCATAGGTCAGGCGGCGCAGGCTACCTCCTTCGCTGTCCATCAGATACACCTGGGGCGTGCCGGTCCGGTCCGAGGTGAAGGCGATCTCCCGCCCGGTCGGGGACCAGGCCGGCGAGGTGTCGATGCCCGGATGCGTGGTGAGCCGGCGCGGCTGCCCCCCCCGGGCGTCGAGCCGGTAGATCTCGGCATTGCCCTCGACGCTCAGGGCGCACACGATCTCGCGGCCGTCGGGCGAGTAGCTGGCCGCGATGTTGTTGCCCGGGCGCCCCGAGACCAGGTAGGGCCGCCCCCCCTGCGAGGACACGACGTAGACCTGCGCCTGCCGGCCTCCGCGAAAGGAGGTGAACAGCACGAGCGACCCCTCGGGAGACCAGGACGGCGAGAGCGCGATGGAGCGGTCCTGCGTCAGTGCGCGCGCGTTGGCTCCGTCCACGTCCATCACCCACAGCTCCTTGGCACCCGACTCCTCGGCGACGAACGCGATCCGGGTCTGGGCGACCCCGTATTCGCCGGTGAACTGGTAGACGATGTCGTCGGCGAACTGGTGCACGAGCCGACGCAGCGCGGCGCTCGGCCCGCGATACTCGCGCGTGGCGATCGGCCGGCGCGCCGGGAAGTCCCGGATCTCGCCGCTCAGCCGGACCTGCGAGCCGGACACGGAGACCCGGCCCGAGATCACCGCCTGCACGTCGAACGGCTGCTCGCCCGGCACCCAGGCCCGGCTGACGGCGAACACCGCCGAGCTCGCGAGGTCGTTGGCCAGCACCTGATCGGCCTCGACCCGGGCGGCGCGTCCGGCCGCGTCGCCGCCCGCGTCGAAGCCGTCCAGGTGGATGCGGATCTTGCGCGCGGCTCCCGAACGGATGTCAATGCTCACCTCGCGGGGGACGTCCTGGGCGGAAGCGACCAGCGTGCCGGCCGCCAGGGTGATGGCGGCCCACCCGGCGGCGCGAGCCCGGCGCCCGGGCCTGGGGCTAGCCACCGTAGGTGAATCCGAAGTGCACCCCCAGGTCCGGGGCGGGATAGCCCAGCGGCAGGGGCGGCATGGGATTCGCCAGGGTGATGGCGCGGATCGCCGACTGGTCGAAGAAGCTCGCGCCGCTGCCGCGTTCCAGCCGGATCTCGGAGATCTGTCCGCCGCGCGTGACCCGGAAGAACACCACGGCCCGCACCTCCTGGCCCCCGGGCGCCAGGCCCGCGGGCGGCGCCCATGCCGCCGCCACCCGGTTGCGGAGGACCAGCAGGTAGTAGGTGAACTCGAAGTTGGCGGCGTCCACGCTGACCTCGCCTCGCAGTCCCGCGTTCCCGGCCGGCGCGGAGGGCAGCTGGGGCTCGGGCGGAGCCGGCGCCGCCGGGGTCTGGGGCGTCGTGGGCTTCTTCGGCTTGGGCGGCGGGGCGAGCTTGACGCCGGTCTCGTTGGGCTCGGGCTTGAGCACGGCCTCGGGAGCCTCGGCGACGGGCTCCGCGGCGGGCCGGGGAGGCCGAGCGAGCTGCCCGAGATCCACCAGCTGCACCTGCACCGACTCGGGGCCCGGCACCACGACCGTCCCCGTCGTCCTCACCCAGAACAGGGCGACGAGCGCGACCACGTGGAACACCATCGAGACCAGCAGGCTGGAGCGCACGGGCGGTCACCTCCGCGGCGGCGGCTCGGTGACCAGGCCCAGCGCGGACACGCCGCTGCGGCGCAGCCGCGCGATGACGTCCACCACGAAGCCGTAGGGCACGCCGGTGTCCGCGCGCAGGAACACCGGGCGCGAGGCGGCGCCGGCGCTCGCCAGGGCGGACTCGAAATCGCCCAGCCCCACGCGCCGGCTCCCGACCGCCAGGGTGCGGTCGCGCCGGACCGTGACGATCAGGCCCTCGTGCACGTCCATGCCGCGGGTGGCCACCTTGGGCAGGTCCACCTCGAGGCCGCCCTGGAGGAAGGGGGCGGTGACCATGAAGATGATGAGCAGGACCAGGACCACGTCCACCAGGGGGACCACGTTGATCTCGGCCATGGGCGCGCGGTGCGCGAGCGGTCCGGGAGCCTTCACGAGGCCGCCTCCGCGGCGGCGCGGCGGTCGAGGAACTCGGTGATGAACGCGGCCGCGGAGCTGTTGAACTCGCGCAGCCGTCCCAGCAGGTGGTTGTAGGCGACCACGGCGGGGATGGCGGTGCCCAGGCCCGCGATGGTGGCGATGAGCGCCTCGGCGATGCCCGGAGCCACCACGACCAGGGTAGCAGAGCCCTGGGCGCCGATGTTGAGGAACGCGCTCATCACGCCCCACACCGTGCCCATCAGGCCGATGAAGGGAGCGACGCTGCCGGTGGTGGCCAGGAATCCGACCCGCTTCTCGAGCAGGCTGATCTCGTCGGCCGCCACCCGCTCCATCGCATGCTGCGCGTGGATGTCGGGGGCCGACCCGGGCGCCGGGCGGCGCAGCTCGGAGGCCCGCAGCCCGGCGGCGGCCACGCGCGCCAGCAGGGAGCCGGGGTGGTGCTCGGCCCACGCCGCCGCCGACGCGCCCTCCGACCGCTTGCGGAACACGTCCAGGAAGACCTGGTCGGCGCGCAGCACGCGGCCGTAGAGGCGCGTCCGGTTCCAGATCACGGCCCAAGACCACACCGACAGGGCCAGCAGCACGAGCAGGACGAACTTGGCGAAGGGGCCGGACTGGAGAACCAGCGCGGGAACGCTCCCCCGCACGTTGCCGCCCACCTGGAAGACGACGACCGCCAAGCCGAGAACCATCGGCCTCACGCTCCTTGTGACGGCGGGGCTCCCTGCGGCGCCGGGCGGCCGGGCGCGCCCGAAGGACATCCCGTGTTGGTCGAGTTCCGGCAAGCTAGCACGGCAAAAAACTCACCGTCAACCTGCGGCCGTCGCAGCGGAGCCGCGCGGGCCCCCCAGCGGCATCACCGCGGCCCCTGCCGCCCGCGGCACGGCGCGACGCTCCAGATCCCTGTCTCATACCCCGAGGCGCGCTGCGGCATTCCAACCACGGGTGGGAATCTTCCGGGCGAGGAGGCCGCGCGTCTCGGGGTCGCCGCGGCCGCGGGGGGCGGGCGCCCGTCCGCGCGGGACGGGCGCCCGTTGCGTGCGTGGTGCCCGGGGCGAGATTTGAACTCGCACGGGTTGCCCCATACGCCCCTCAAACGTACGTGTCTACCAATTCCACCACCCGGGCACGGGCTCCGATCGCGGCGCCGGCCTACTTCCCTCCTGGGGCGGGAGAGGTGCTCGCCGGCGGCGGCTGGCCCGGA
>JBBIHL010000360.1:0-1900 GCA_037447075.1 Candidatus Eiseniibacteriota bacterium
CACCTATTTCAACCCCCCGGTCGGCGGCTTTGCCGAATCAGGCGAACCTATTTAGACCGACGCCCCGGGCGTCAACGACGCCCGGGGCGTTGCGCTCCCTCCGCGGCCGGCGGGCCGCTCAGAACCCGTAGCTGTAGCCGACCTTCGCGCTCCAGTGGATGACGGTGTTGTCCGGGGAGGGGAACCAGGGGTTGTCGCTCTTGGCCCCGCTCTGGATCACCATGCGCAGGTCCGCTCCGACCAGCGCCCGGCTCGTGATGGGGAAGTTCATCCCACCCAGCACGTAGTGCGACCAGCGCGTCTCCTGGCTGTCGTCGCCGGTGAACTTGTAGCTGTGGAAGAAGGGGCCGGTCCCCGCCCCCAGGTAGGGGCTGGCCTGGGTGGGCCACTTGAAGTGGTAGGCGGTCTCGACGGTGACGGGAATCTCGACCTCGGCCGGCCCCTGGTAGCGGCCCAGCACCTCGTAGTGACCGGCGAGCCCCACTGACCACTTCCTGCCCAGGAAATAGGTGTAGGCCACGCCGAACCCCAGGTTGCCGTCGGCCGCGTCCTCGACCGCGGCCTTGGCGTAGCCGGCCTTGAGCGACACCCACTGGGTGCCCCGGGCGTACATGTCGCGCGCGAAGGCGGAGGGGGTACCGACGAGCAAGAGCAAAGCTGCGGCGATCAGCGCAGCCGGGACCAGCCGGGAGCGAGGGCGCGGGGATCTCAGGCGTCTCTCCTTTCGGCCACCCCATCCACTCGCCGGGGCGACAGGCGGGGAAAGCTAGCAAACGACCAGCAGACCTACAAGGCCGATCCCCCCGATCTGGGCTTCGAGGCCGCCACCCCGTCACCGGCCGCAGTCGGATGGGCACGGCGGTCCGGCCCCGTGGTGGCCGTCGCCCTGTCCCTCCAGGGATGGGGAATCCGTTAGAACCTCGTGAAGGGCCGCCAAGGAACACTTGTGCGGCCCCAGCCCAATACGGACCACCCGGGGGAACCTCCACATGCGCACCCTGACCTGGCTCGCCGCCGGGGCTTTGCTGACCCTGGGCGCGGCCTCCCCCCTCGCGGCACCCTTCACCGACATCGGCGCGGGGCTCGGCGGCATGAATCAGGGTCACCTCGCCTGGGGCGACTACGACAACGACGGCGACCTGGACCTCCTGGCCATGGGCTATCGCATCAGCTTCACGTCCCAGACAATCCTCTACCGGAACAACGCAGGCAGCTTCACCGACGCCAGCGCCGGCCTGACCGGTCTGAGCAACGGCACCCTGGCCTGGGGCGACTACGACAACGATGGCGAGCTCGACCTCTCGGCCGTCGGGCTAGGCGCGTCCGGCTTCCTCTCGTCCGTCTACCGCAACGACGCGGGGACGTTCACCGACATCGGCGCCGGGTTCACCTACGTGGTGAACCACGCCGTCGCCGGGGGGGACTTCGACAACGACGGCGACCTCGACCTCGCGATCCTGGGCTGGGGCGGGAGCAAGGTCTACCGGAATACCGGCGCGGGCTTCGTGGACTCGGGCACGGGGCTGCCGCAGCTGCGATTCGGTTCGCTCGCCTGGGGCGACTTCGACAACGACGGCGACCTGGACCTGCTGGCCTCCGGCTCCAACGTGGAGGCCACCGCGGCGTTCACCTACCTGTTCCGCAACGACGGCGGGAATCTCACCGACGCCGCGGCCGGACTACCAGGCGTCATGGGCACCGTGGAATGGGGCGACTACGACGACGACAGCGATCTCGACATCCTGCTCACCGGCATCGCGCTCAGCAATGGCACAGTCACCGACACGCTCACGGCCGTGTACCGGAACGACGCGGGCACCTTCAACGCCCTTGGGTCCACCCTGGTCGGCGTATGGGGAGACGGCCACTGGGGCGACTACGACAACGACGGCGACCTCGA
>JBBIHL010000360.1:2027-3709 GCA_037447075.1 Candidatus Eiseniibacteriota bacterium
GGTCTGGGGCGACTACGACAACGACGGCGACCTCGACATCGCGCTCCTCGGACTCAGCCCAGTCAGCAGCCGCATCACCCGCATCTACCGGAACGAGACCGGCGTCGCGAACTCCCCACCGCTGGCCCCAGGGAACCTGCGCACCGAAGCGAGCTGCGACCGCATCCGCTTCCTGTGGGACCCCTCCACCGACGCGCAGACGCCTTCGGCGGCGCTCTCCTACAACATCCGGATCGGGACCGCGCCGGGCGGCGCCGACGTCGTGGGCCCGATGGCCGACCTCGCAAACGGATACCGCCGGCTGCCGGCGATCGGCAACTGCAACCTCCGCACGTTCTACGAGATCGCGCTCCCTCCCGGCCGCCACTACTGGAGCGTGCAGGCGGTGGACGGCGCCTTCGCCGGCTCGCCCTTCGCGAGCGAGCGGGTGATCTATGTCGGCCCCCAGGTGGATGGCACCGCCGAAAGCACCTACGGGGGCGCGCTGGCCCCCCAGGGTCTGCAGACCGACTTCGGCGACAACACGCTCGGGCTGGTGGACTTCGCCAACGGCTCGGAGCTGGACCAGGCCTACATGACCGACGCCGGGGGGACGCTCTACCTGGCGCTCACCGGAAACCTGGAATCGAACTTCAACAAGCTCGAGGTGTTCTTCGACACCAAGCCCGGCGGGCAGAACCGCCTGCGCGGCGACAACCCCGTCCTGGACTTCGACGGCCTCAATCGCATGGGCGACGACGGCTCCGGCAACGGCCTCACCTTCGACCCCGACTTCGAGCCCGACTACTGGATGAGCTTCGCCGGCGACGACCCCGGCGACGGCAGCTACCAGCTCTTCGCCCAGTGGGCCGAGCTCCTCACCGCCGGCGGCGGCGCGGGCCACTTCCTGGGGATGACCGACGCCGGCTCGTGCGGCACGCTGGTGGATGGAACCAATCCCCACGGCATCCGCGCCACCATCAACAACTCGAACACCGCCGGCGTGGACGGTGGGATCAGTGCGGCGTCGGGGGCGGGGGTGGTGACCGGCGTGGAGGTCGCCATCCCGCTCACGGCGCTGGGGAACCCGACCGGCTGCATTCGCGTCTGCGCGTTCGTCAACGGGCTCTGGCACGATTTCGTGTCGAACCAGGTGCTGGGCTCGCTCGTGCCGCAACAGGGGAACCTCGGCGAGCCGCGCTTGGTGAACTTCCTTTTGCTGGACGGGGACCAGTTCTTCACCTTCTGTCCGTCCTACGTGAGCGTGGGCGAGCGGCCGCGTCCGGCCCATGGAGCCTCGCTGGCGCCTATCCGCCCCAACCCCATGCAGGGCCGGACCGCGGTGTGGTTCGATCTGCCGCGGGCGCAGACCCTGGCGCTGGAGGTGTTCGACCTGCGGGGCGCGCGCGTGCGCACGCTCGCGAGCGGGCGCTTCGAGGCCGGAGCGCGCCGCGTGGCGTGGTCGGGCGACGCCGACGACGCGCGCCAGCTGCCGAGCGGGCTCTACTTCGTCCGGCTGCGCGCGGGAGCGTCCCAGGAGGTGCGGCGCATCGTGATCGCCCGGTGAGGCCGGCGGCGCGGCCGCAGATGCCAGCGCGGCCGCGGTCGGCAGGCACCTGCCTGGAGCGGGGCGTGTGGCGGGTGAGGTGACCGCCCGGGGGATCGCGCGCGCTTTTGCCCTTGTCCCCTCCCGGCGCGTTGGC
>JBBIHL010000361.1:0-858 GCA_037447075.1 Candidatus Eiseniibacteriota bacterium
GACGGCGCGCGAGGGCTCGACCGGCGGCGCCGGCGGGGCGGGCGGGGGATGCGCGTGCAACTGAGGCCGTGGCGGCGGGCGGCGGCGCTGGCGCTGGGGGCGTGCGTGGCCGGCGCCCCCGCGTTCGCGGCGACCTTCTCCGAGGACGACCCGGAGGCGGACGTGCTGTTCCAGTACTTCGTGGACTCCCAGAAGATCGCCGTGCGGAGCGCGATCGGAAACTGGATGCAGGCGCTCCCGCACGACGTCGCGCTCACCTTGCACTGGAACAACGAGCGCGTCGTGATCCCGGCGATCGACGCCCCGCCGGGGAGCCAGGAGGCGATCGACGCGATCACGACCGCCAGCCGCCCGATCTCCGGCAACGCCTCCGAGGACTTCGTGAAGGTCCGCAACGAGTTCGAGGGCGGGCTGCGGCACGGCGGCGGGACGATCGGCTACTACTACTCCGCCGAGCGGGACTACCTGGGCCGCCAGCTGGCCGCCAGCTACAACCGCGACTTCATGGACCAGCGCCTCAACGTCTCGCTGGGCACGAGCTACGGCTGGGACGCGATCACGCCCCTCCAGGACGACGACACCAACACCGCCGCCGACACCAAGACCACGCTGCACTGGAACGCCGTGGCGACCCAGGTCCTCTCGCCGAAGACCGTGATGCGCGTGGGTCTCGAATACAACGTGGTCAACGGACTGCAGCACAACCCCTATCGCAACGTCTACGCCGGCGGCACCAACGTGGCCGAGCGCCACCCCGATCACCGTGAACGGCGAGACGGATTCATCCGCCTCAACCAGTTCTTCGACAACCGCTCGAGCCTGCGCTTGAGCTACCGGCTCTATTCCGACGACTGGGGG
>JBBIHL010000361.1:868-3701 GCA_037447075.1 Candidatus Eiseniibacteriota bacterium
ATCGTCGGAGCGGGCGGCGGCAACAGCGTGCTGGCCTCCCACGAGATCGGCGCCAAGCTCAGCCAGTACGTCACGCCGGGGATCTTCGCGCGCTATCGCTACCGCTACTACACGCAGGGACCCGCCGACTTCTATCGCGACGACTACCCCACGATCACGGGGGTGGATGGCTACCTCACCGGCGACTACCGGATGGGCGACCTGTCGGCGCACCTCTTCGGCGCGGCGCTGAACTTCGAGCTGGATCCCATGGTGGCGGAGTCCTCGACGTTCCGCCGCCTGGGGGTGTGGGTGAGCTACGAGCGTTACTTCAACAGCAACAACTATTCATCGGACACCTATGCGACCGGGGTGACCTGGCGCCTATGACCGCCATGGCCGGCGACGAAGAGGAGCGGGACGTGAAACGACACATCCTTCTGGCACTTGGCTTGACGTTGGCCGCGGCCCAGTCCGCCTTCGCGGGGACCTTCGACAAGGCGCCCATCGCGCCGGACTTCGGCCTGGACGCGCTCAACCGCGCCGTCGCGCGCGAGCGCCTGGGGCGCGACCTGTTCGCGAACCCCTACGCGACGGTGACGATCGGACAGGTGGACGTCTACAACGTGTTCCCCTACCTGGAGGCGCGCACCTTCCAGGTGGTCTCGGACCCGCGCTGGAACCGCCTGGTGTACGGCGAGGCGGGGAGGACCCTGCGCGCCTACGACGGGACGGGCGGCGCCCTGGGGGCGCTCCGGGAGCCGCGCGGCCTGGCCGTGGACGAGGGCAACCGCGTCTACGTGGCGGACGCCGGCAACGACCGGGTCGCGGTGCTCCAGGCGGCGACCGAATTCGACGAGATCACGCTCACGCCGCTCTACGCCATTGGCGGCCTGAGCCGTCCGTGCGACGTCGCGTACTCGGACGGCGGAACGCCGTTCGTGGCCGGCGACGACGTGCTCTACGTGGCGGACACCGGACGGAACCGCGTCGTGGCCTTCGCCCTGGAGCCGGGCGGCGCCCGCGAGCGGGCCGCGCTCGGGGAGCTGGGCAGCGGTCCGGGCCGCTTCGCCGGCCCCATGGCGGTGGCCGCCGGGCGGCGCGAGGGCGCGAACACGGCCGACCTCTACGTGGCCGACGCCCACAACCGGCGCATCGTCCATCTGCGGCTCGAGGCGGGAGGGCTGCGGTGGGTCTCCGAGCGGCGTCACGACGCCGACGTCCTCACGTCGCTCGACACCGACCAGTGGGGGAACCTCTACGCGGCCGCGCCCAACCGCGGGGCGGTGAGCAAGTTCAACGCCGACCTCTCGCTGGTGGCGCAGCTGCGCGGCGGCCTCGCCCGCCCCAGGAGCTTCGAGGTTCCGTTCGTCACCGTGCGCGACCACCGCGACGGCCGCACCTCGCGGATGGGCCAGCCCAGCGGGCTGCTCGTGGAGGAGTGGTCCGACGCGAGCGGCGCCCGGAGCTGGAGCCTGGGCGTCGAGGTCGCGGACCTGACCGCCGTGGGCGGCGATCGGCCGACCGCCAGCTTCACGCTCACCGACCAGGCGGCGGTGACCCTCGAGCTCACCGACGTCTCGAGCGGCCGCACGGTCGCGCGCCGCTCCCTGGGCACCCTCGGCGCCGGGCTCCACACCGTCCCGCTGGACGCCGAGGACCTGGCGGGGACCGGCGACCTGCTGCTTCGCGTCTCGGCCGCCTCGAGCTACGCCAACGGTCCCACCGCAGTGGCACGCACCAGCTTCCGCGCGGACGGCGGGCCGCTGCGGCCCCCCTCGCAGGCCGTGCTGCTGCGCAGCACGCCCAACCCGTTCACGCCGTCCACCCGGATCGCCTTCCTGCTGCCGGACGGCGGGACCCGGGGCGTGTCGCTGCGCGTCTACGACGCCTCCGGCCGGCTGGTCCGCCGCTTCGAGCGGCCCTTCGCGGCCGGGTTCAACGAGGTCGTGTGGGACGGCACCGACGACCGCGGCGCGGCGGTGAAGGCCGGCGTCTACGTCTGCCGTCTGGACGGCCCGGGCGTGCGCTCGAGCCGCCGGATGGTCCTGGTCCGCTAGGCCGGCCGGGCCGGCCGGCGAGGCGGCCCAGGGTCCGCGGAAGGAGTCGCCTTGGTCTCGAGATCGTGCAGCGGAGTCGGCACGAGCGCGCGCCGCGCGCTGCTGATGATGGCGGGTGCGATCCTGGTCGGGGGCTGCCTGGGCAAGCCCGAGATCGAGGACCGCTGGACCCGCCTGGACGTGGTGAGCTCGAGCGTCACGCCGGGGCAGGTCCTGACCGCGGGTGCCGTCCAGCCCATCTCGGTGCGCGCCGCGATCACCTACCGGGCGATCGTCACGGGCTTCGCCGTCACCGAGCTGCGCGCCAGCCCCACGCTGACGCCGGCCGACGTCGAGATCGATCCCCGCGCGCCGCGCGTGCGCATGGCCCAGGACGTGGACCGCATCCTGCAGAACTCGGTCTCGGTGGGGCGGGCGACGCGCGCGGTCACCGGCTGGGACCACCTCATCCAGGAGATCGACTTCAACTTCAACGGCTGGCTCCCCGCCACCGTGGACACGGCGGGAACGCCGCCGGCCGGCCTCTTCCTGGTTTCCTATCTGGGATCGGGCGTCGAGATCGAGCTGGCCGACGGGACCGACTCGCTGGTGGTGACGCCCTTCCCCTCCGGGCAGTACCAGGTCCTCCACGTGGGCATGGAGCTGCGGATGGCGGGTGTCCCGTGAGGGGTCGGAGCGCCGTCTCCGCGGCGCGGTCGCGGGCACCGCGCCCCGCGGCCTTCAGGGTCGCGACCGGGCTTGCCGGCCTGCTGCTCGCCGCCGGCGCCGGGGCGGCCCTCGCCGGCGATGACGCC
>JBBIHL010000362.1:0-3687 GCA_037447075.1 Candidatus Eiseniibacteriota bacterium
GACCCTGGGTAGCCGCGCGCAGCTCCTTCCCGACGTGGGCGTGGCCGGCCTGCACCGCCTGCTCGCCCACCGCCGCTCGCTGCGGCGCGCGCGCGTGGTGGTCGTGGTCGCCGGACTCGAGGGGGCGCTCCCCAGCGTGGTGGGCGGCCTGGTGGACCGGCCGGTGATCGCGGTGCCCACCAGCGTGGGCTACGGCGCGCACTTCCGGGGCCTGGCCCCGCTGCTGGCCATGCTCAACTCGTGCGCGGCCGGCGTGACCGTGGTCAACGTGGACAACGGCTTCGGGGCGGGCTACGCCGCCCACCTGGTCAACACCGCCGCGGGCTGCTAGGGCGCCATGCGCGTCGCCTACTTCGACTGCTTCTCGGGCGCGGCCGGGGACATGGTCCTGGGCGCGCTGCTTTCCGCCGGGGCGCCACGCGAGCGGCTGCTCTCGCTGCCCGCGCGCCTGGGGCTCGGGGGCGTGAGCGTGCAGGTGGGCGAGGCGCGCCGCGGGCCGTTCGTGGCGGTACGGGTGGAGGTGAGCGTGACCGGGGGCCAGCCGCACCGCCACCTCTCCCATCTGGAGCGGTTGCTGGAGGCCGGCGACCTCACGCCGGCCGCGCGCGATCGCGCGCGCCAGGTGTTCCGCCGCCTGGCCCAGGCCGAGGCCGAGGTGCACGGCTCCAGCGTCGAGCAGGTGCACTTCCACGAGGTGGGCGCCGCCGACGCGCTGGTGGACGTGGTGGGCTCGATCGAGCTGCTCGAGGCCCTGGGCGTGGAAGAGGTCTATGCCTCCGCCCTGCCCCTGGGCCGCGGCAGCGTGCGCGCCGAGCACGGCGCGATCCCGGTGCCGGCGCCCGCCACCGCCCTGCTGCTGCGCGGGGCGCCGGTGGAGATCCCCGACGTGGACGCCGAGCTGGTGACGCCGACCGGGGCGGCCCTCCTCTCCACCCTGGTGCGGCACTGGGGGCCGCCGCCGGCCTTCACCCTCCAGGCGGTGGGGACGGGGGCGGGGGCCCGCGACCTGGGGGCGCGCCCCAACGTGCTGCGCGTGCTGGTGGGGGAGGCCGAGGCGCCGGGCCTCCCGCGACACCGCGTGGCGGTGCTCGAGACCGCGCTGGACGACGAGAACCCCCAGTTCGTCTCGGAGCTGGTGGGGCGGCTGCTGGAGCGCGGGGCTCTGGATGCCATGGTGACGCCCACCCAGATGAAGAAGGGACGAGCGGGGCTCTGGCTGGTGGCGCTGGCCGAGCCCGAGCGCGCCGCCGACCTGGCCCGGCTGATCCTGGCGGAGACCAGCACGCTGGGGGTGCGGACGCGCGTGGAGGAGCGCTTCGAGCTGGAGCGCCGCCGCGAGGAGGTGGAGACGCCCTTCGGCCGGATCGGGCTCAAGGTGGCGCGGCTCCCCGGGGGGGGCGAGCGCGCCGTGCCGGAGTTCGAGGATGTGCGGCGGGCCGCCGAGCGCGCGGGGAGATCCCTGCGCGAGGTGGCCCAGGCGGCGCTGCGCGCCTGGAAGCCGGAGGAGCCGTGATCCTGGAAGCCGACGACCTGTGGGTGGCGCCTCCGGACGCCCCGGACCCCGTGGTCCGGGGCGTCTCGCTGCGGCTGCGGCGCGGCGAGTGGCTGGGGCTCGCCGGGCCGAACGGCAGCGGCAAGACCACCTTGCTGCTGGCGCTCGCCGGGCTGTGGCCCGCCCGGCGCGGCTCGCTGCGACTCTGCGGGGAGGACTGGGGACCCCGCTCGCCCGCTCGCCAGCGAGCGCGGGTCGCGATGGTCATGCAGGAGCCGGCCAGCCAGCTGCTCGCCTCCAGCGTGGGCGAGGAGCTGGAGTTCGCCCTGCGCAACCTGGGCTGGCCCGGGGAGCGCCGAGAGGCGGCGGGGCGGCGCTGGAGCGCTGCCTTCGAGCTGCAGGGCGAGGCCGCTCGTGACCCGCTCGCGCTCTCGGCCGGCGAGCAGCAGCGCGTGCTGCTGGCGGCCGCCCTGGCGGCGGAGCCGGCGCTGCTGGTGTGCGACGAGGGCGGTGCCCACCTGGACGCCCGGCGCCGGCGGGAGACGCTCGATCGGGTGGGGCGGCAGGCACGGGAGACCGGGATGGCGGTGGTGTGGGCCAGCCAGCATCCCGACGAGCTGGCGCGCGCCGACCGGGTGCTGCGCCTGGGGGAGGAGGAGGCCCACGAGGTGCGCGGTGCCGCCCTTGAACCGGGGGCCGGCGAGGCCCGCCCGCCGTCGGCGAGCGCAAGCGTCGCGACCGCCGGGGGCGTGGCCCTGCGTGCCCGCGTCGGTCCCCCCCGCGGGGGCGACGGCCCCACGATCCGCGTCGCCCGTGGCTTCGAGCTCGAGGTGCCGGGAGCCGGGATCGTCGCGGTCTGCGGCCCGAACGGCGTGGGAAAGAGCGTTCTCCTGGGCGTCCTGTGCGGAGCGGAGTCCTGCCCGCAGGTGGAGTGCTCATGGAGCCCGCCGCCCGCGCGTTCGGCAGCCTTCGCCGGCCAGCACCCCGACCGTCAGCTGTTCGCCGACACGGTACGCGAGGAGATCCTGTTCGGCGCCCTGCGGCGCGGCCTGCCCGAGCCGCGGGCCCGGAGCGTGCTGGATCGCTGGCTGCCGGAGCTGGGCTATCCCCCGGAGGCGTTCCTGGCCCGAGGCGTCTGGAGCTTGAGCGCGGGCGAGCGGCGGCTGGTGGCGGTGGCAGGCGCGCTGCTGGCCCCGGCCAGCCTGGTGGCCCTCGACGAGCCCACCGTGGGCCTGGACGCGGGGCGCGCGCGGGTCGTGGCGCGCTGGGTAGGGGAGCGGGCCGCCGCCCTGCCGGTGCTGGTGGCGACGCAGGATCGCGAATGGGCCGACCTGGTGGGGGCGAGGGTGCTCGATCTGGCGGCCATATAAGCGGCCATATAAGAGGAGCGGCCCGCGGCGGGGGAACGGAGGGGCCGGCCAGCCAGCTGCCGGCGTCACAAGGAGATGTGGAAATAGAGCTTGACAGGCCCCTGTCAAGAGCCCTATCCTCGGGTCCGTGCTTGGGTAGCTGGTGCATGTCTCAACCCCCAGGTGCACCTTTAAGTTCCGTGGGTGCCGGCGGCTAGGCGCGCCGCAGCAGAGGGTCGCGCGTTCCGGCGGCACAGTCGAGTTTGCCCAACAGACGGACGCTGGCGACTTCCCGACCTGCCTAGGGTGCGCGCCAGCAGGAGAAAGGGGGGATCGGAAAAGGGGACTGCAGCAGCCAATCGTCGCGCGGCCTCTTCCTCCTTGCCGCCCGGCGGCTGGTTCTGTTCTCGCGACACCTCGCTCGCAATCTTCTCGGAAGACTTCGCATTGCCCATGCATTGCGACGATGGAGGGAGTCACATGAGAAAGGCGTTCATCGCGCTCCTGGCCTTGCTGGGAGTCGCGGCTTTCGCCGCCAACGCGTTCGCGGATGTGTTCAACGATCCCTATGGGGATCGGCTCGAGCTCATGCTGCTGAACGGGAACACGGTGAAGGCCAAGATGCCGAGTGGACCCCGCGTGGCCCGGACCTCGGACGTGACCGATCCGGACACGGTCTACATCGGCCACGTCTACAGCGGGGCGACCTACGATTACGGCCCGTACCACATCGGCCGGGGTCCGAACATGCCCCTGCAGGCCGGGGTGCCCGCCAACACCATCTCGCCGCCGTCGGCGGGGGACGGGGCGTGGCACTTCGACCTGTTCCAGCCGGGCGAGAACGAC
>JBBIHL010000363.1:0-3687 GCA_037447075.1 Candidatus Eiseniibacteriota bacterium
ACCTGTCGACCTACGATCCGTACTACGTCACGCCGCTCCTCATGGGCGCCTCGATGGTCTGGCAGCAGAAGCTGACGCCGACCACGGCGGATCCGGTGCAGCAGAAGGTGATGATGTTCATGCCCGTCATGTTCACCTTCCTGTTCCTGTGGGCGCCGAGCGGCCTGGTCATCTACTGGTTCGTGAGCAACCTCTGGGCGATCGGGCAGCAGTACGTGACGAACCGGCTCATTGGCCCGCCAAGGGTGATGGCCGCAAGGCCCCCCGCGGAGCGGAGAGTGAAGGTCGCCGGGGCTGGGAAGACCGAGGCGGGCGCGTAGAGCCGGGGTGACGGGGTGTGGCGGCCGCGGCGGCAGGCCGCAAGATGTGCCGGCGGGGTTGCCGGCGGTCGGAGCGGGCAAGGCGAGTGGGGCTGGCGTGAGGCGAGAGGGGTCGCGCGCCGGTTGACGGGAGCCATGGACGAGTCGAACAACCTGGAGGACCGGGTCCGCACCTTCGTCGGCGAGGTGGTGGCCGGGATGTCGCTGGAGCTCGACGTCGCCGTCGAGCGGATGGCCGACGGTCTGCGGGTAAACCTGGCCGGAGGCGATGCCGAACCCTTGCTGCGGCGGCGTGGCGAGGCGCTCGACGCGCTGCAGCACATCGTGAACGTCGTGTTCCGCGACGCTCTCCCGTCAGGGCAGCGGCTGGTTGTGGACTGCCAGGGGTTTCGCCGGGCCAAGGATCGGGAGCTGCAGCAGATGGCCCGCTTTCTGATGGAGAAGGTGCGGGCGACCGGGCTTCCGCAGGAGCTCGGACCGCTCAACTCCTACGCGCGGCGGCTGGTGCACCTGGAGGTGGCCACGGCGCCGGACCTGATGTCGGAGAGTCAGGGTGAAGGGGCGGCGAAGCGAGTGATCATCTCGCGGCGCGCGCCGGCGGCGCGTCAAGGTTAGCGCAGGGGAGGGCTGGTGCGGCGTCGTGGCTTGTGCGCGCAATTCCGTCGAGGAACAGGCAGCCGGCTGACGACGACGCACGCGTCGGTTTGGAATCTGGCGCAGACGGCGGCTGACCTGCGCGCCTCGGCCGCGTGGAGCGTGGGCGGAGCTGCGGCGTCCCGCCAGGGCACCGATGCGGTCCGGTCGCCAGGCGCGAGGAGCGAGAAGGCGGCAAGCGGTCGGTCCCTCCCCCAAACCGACACCTTGGCCGGTTGAGCATCTGAGAGTTCGGCGAGGGGACGACCCTCAAATCGTCGGCAGCTCCTGAGGACCACGCCGGCGGCGCATCTGGCAGCGGGTTCGGGATAGACCCGCGCAGGACGTCCCCCGTCCCAACGTCCAAGCCAGGCGCGCATGCCCCGGGCCTGCCCGGACATCGCGGCCCTTGTCCTGCGCCGCCAGGGCTGCCTCGAGCCGGTGGTGTCGGGACTCGGGGCCTCCTGCCACCGGTCCCACCACTCCCATCGAAGCCCTGTCCCGGAGTTGTCGTGCTGATGCCTGTTGAAAGCAGGCGGCTCCACCGGTGGCACTCCTGCAGGTCGACCTGTGGATCCTGCCGTCGATGGGACCGCCGCCCATCCACAGCATGGCGGGACGGGTCCCGTAGCGGGTTCACGCGGTGCAGCGTTCCAGAGACGAGGAGCGGGGGACCGAAAGTCCTCGTGCGATGAGCGATGCGACGGGCCGGGACGGCCGAGACGACCGAATCCGGTGCCGCTCCGCCACGGGCAGCAGGGTCGAGCCCACTCGAACAGCACGTCTGGTACAGGTCAGCGGCATGTGGCTGCCCCTGAAGATCTGCGTGGGGCGCTGCGGCTGCGGGGCATGCACCGCACGGCAGGTGAGCGCCGTGGGGCCGGCGGACCCCCGGCGGGCGAGGGGGTGTCGTGCCGCGCGTCGGGTTGTCCGGTTGCCCCGGGCAGGTCACGGATCGAAGCCTGGCGATCTGAAGCAGAGGGCGCCCGACAGTCTGGGGCGACTCGGCGACCGCCGGAGGCGCTGGCCGCCGTCCTCGTGAGCGGGTCGGCGTCGAGTTCCCACAGCCTGTGACCCCGTTGGACGGCGCCGCGCCGAGCTGCCAGAGCCCGCACGCGTCGACCGATTCGTGAATAATGCCCGCCAGGGTGGGGGCAGCTGCCGGCAACCACCCCGAGGCGCCGGGGCGTGACCGGAGCGTCGCAAGGGCGGGGCGGCCCGAATGGAACGCCCGAAGACCCAGCGGCGGCCCGGCAGCGCGTGCAGCGCAAGTCGCGCATGGCGCTCGTCGCACTCCGCCCGGATGAACGCGGCGGGGAGAGTGTGTCCGGTCAGGGGGGCAAGATGCCGCGTGGAGATGCTGGAAGGCGGCGTCGACATGCGTCCGCGTGCGGCGGCCATGGGCAGGACGTGGGATTCGATGTGGGCGTCTGCCCCACCGGGCCGGATCCCGGCTCGACACCGAGCCGGGCAGGTCGATGGTGTCGGCTGGAGAATCGTTCCCGCATGGCGAGACGGCAGGGGGATGAGACTGGCGGCCAGGCCATGGCGTCGCAGAGATGGCGCGGCGCTCCTCCATGGTATGGATGCGCGCGATCCCGAGACGCCTGCCGGCGGATCCCGCCGGAGCGCGAGCGTGGGAGGCGGCGCCCGGCGGGCATGGTCCTGAGGGGCTGGTGCTCACGCCGTGCGGATGGGCGGGGGGTGCGAACGGCCGGGCGCCCGTGCGGCGGGAGCCGGACCGCGTGATCCTGAATAGTGTGACGACACATTTCGACGCAGGGAGCGCCATGGGAGCGGCCGATATCAGGCGGCGGCTGGCGCGGCGGCTTCGTCGGGTGGGCCTCGAGGCGAGCCCGGACGTGGTGGACGGCCTGGTCGTGTATTACGAGTTGCTGCGGCGCTGGAATGCCCGGATCAATCTCACGGCGCTGCCGCACGGCGACGAGGCGGTCGATCGGCTGTTGGTCGAGCCGCTGGCGGCGGCGCGGTTCCTGCCCGAGGCGGTCGAGACGCTGGTCGATGTCGGGTCTGGCGGAGGCTCACCGGCGATCCCGCTGAAGCTGACCGTCCCGGCGATGCGACTCTGGATGGTGGAGTCCAAAGTGCGAAAGTGCGCCTTCCTGCGGGAGGTCGTCCGGGAGCTCAGCCTGGAGGGCGCCTTTGTCGAGACCCACCGCTTCGAGGAGCTGGTCGGGCTGCCCGAGTTCACCGAGACGATTGATGTCGTGAGTCTGCGCGCGGTGAGGCCCGACCTCAGGACGCTGGCCGCGGCTCAGGATTTCCTGAGAGTTGGAGGGGAGGTGTTCCTGTTCGCCCGGACGGGCGCCTCGGCGAAGATCGTCCTGCCTCCACGGATGATGCTCGAGCGCGAGGAGGTCCTGCTGCCCGCGCTGCAGAGCAGCCTCGTGCGACTGCGCAAGACCGAGCCCGTGTTCCACGTGGAACAGGGGTGACGGTTTCGCACGAAGCCATTGAAAGCGGGCAGTCTTCCGAGGGACGCCCCGTCGCTCGAGAACCAATCCGTTTGCGGGTTGCTACGACCGGAGGCATGGACGCTCACCCCGAAGCCCAGACTCCGGGTGCCGGCCTGCGGGCGGCACACCGGTCTTGTGGTCATCTCGCCCGGCCGGTCCTCCGGCTATCGAGAGCTGGTCGATGAGACGTACGACCGGCCCTGGCTGCCCGAGTTCACCGAGACGATTGATGTCGTGAGTCTGCGCGCGGTGAGGCC
>JBBIHL010000364.1:0-3683 GCA_037447075.1 Candidatus Eiseniibacteriota bacterium
GTCGGAGCACGCAGTTGTTTCCCGCGTCCACCACGTACACGTTGCCCCCGTCGTCGGCCGCCATGCCTGCCAACCGACACGGCCCGCCGCCCGACACGCTCGCGAGATTCCATTTGTCGAGGAAGGTGCCGTTGCCATCGAACTTCTGCACGCGTGCGCTCTGGGCATCCGCGACGTAGACGTTGCCTTGCCGGTCCACGGCGATTCCGGAAGGGGAAGCGAAGCGCCCGTCATCGGTTCCCTGGCCGCCCCAGTGGGCGAGGAGCTTGCCGGTCCGGTCCAGCTTCGCCACGCGGTAAACACCATAGCCCGCGACGAACAAGAAGCCTTCGGCATCCACGGCCACGCCCATCGGCGTCCCCTGCTGCAGGCCGCTCCACCGGTCCAGGAACTTGCCGTTCCGATCGAAGACCTGGACGCTGCGGGACAGGCGGTCGGCAACGTACACGTAGCCTCGGGTGTCCGCCACGACCACGGCCGGATTCCTGAACTTGCCGTCACCGCTGCCGTGCACGCCCCAGGTCGCCAGGAAAGTGCCGGTGTCGCTGAACTTCTGCACGCGGTGGTTACCATTGTCCGTGACGTATACGTTCCCATCCCCGTCAACCGCCACGCCCGTGGGGGACTCGAACTGACCCGTGCCGGTGCCTCTCGTGCCCCATGCCGTCGCTCCGACTCCCGCCTGCACGGGCTCCCGCACGGGCAAGGTCGTGTCCGGTCCCACGCGAGCGGCCACCGGCGCCCCGGCAGGACAGTCCGGCGTGGAAACCCGTGCCTGCTCGCTCTGGACGTAGCCGCCCAGCCGCTGCTTCGTTCGGACCCGAAGGAAGTAGGTGGTGCCGCACTTCAGGTCCGCAAGCGTGGCGGCCGTGTCGGCCCGTTGGGTCGCCACGTAGCGCACCGTGGCTGCGGAAGCCGTGAAGCGCGGCTGCTCGGAGCCGTGCAGCTCATACTGCAGGAATTCCGGGGCTCCCGTACCGCTCCACACCACGTGGACGGTCGTGGGAGTCTCGACCTCGATCCGCAAGATCCTGGCCGGCGGCACTGGAGGCTCGAGGGCGGCCTGGGCCGTGTCTCGCAAAGCCGTGGAGCCCCGCGCCGCCATCGTCTCGGCCGGGACGGTCACGGGCTCGCGGCCGCCGCCGGTGACGGCCCCCGGGACCGGGGAATGGCTTTCCTCGGGGCGCGACTGCCGACCGGCAGCCGGTCCGGCCCGCATCATCCTGACCAGGTTCAGCCCGAGAAGGAGCACCGCAACCAGGGCGATCAGGAGGCCAGCTCCGATGAGCCGCCGATCGCCCAATGCCCTCGCCAGCGATGCCCGGAGGTTGCGGAGCGCCTGGGGAAGCGTCTGCCCCGGCACCTGACTCGCGCCCTTGACCGCTGGCCGTCCGGGCTTCGTCGGGGCCGGCAGGGGCAGCGTCTGGTCCTCCGCGGGCACGCCTTGAGGCACTTCGCCCCCTCGCTCGGCCGCTTCCGCCGGCGCCGGCCGTTCCTCCCGCGCCCGCAGGCGCCTCAGCTTCTTGAGGCGATCCTTGGCCGTGGCGTTGCTCTCGTCCAGGTAGAGCGTGCGCTCGAACTCGAGGATGGCCTCGTCGAGCCTCTCGGGGCCCATCTGTTCGTAGCGCAAGCCGCGTTCCAGGTGAGCGGCGGCCCCCTGCTGCCGCAAGGACCGGCCGAACTGCAGCGGAGCCTTCGCGTATTCCGCCAACATCTGGCGGTCACGATGGACCCCCAGGCTCATCAGGACGTCGTCGAACTCCTGCCGGGCCAGCGCGATGCTCTGGCAGCGTCGCGCAGGCTCCTTTTCGAGCATGAGCCGCAGGATGGCGCCCGCGCGATCGGGGACCAGCGGATTCAGCTTGTGGATGGGCTCCGGCACGTCGTGAAGAATCGAGTGCGTGATGGCGGAAAGGTCGTCCCCCTTGAACGGTCGCTCTCCTCCCAGCAGCTCGTAGGCCACGATGCCCGTGGAGAAGATGTCGGAGCGCTGGTCAATGTCCCGCCTCGCCGCGGCCTGCTCCGGAGACATGTAGGGAACGGTCCCCAACACCGCCCCCGACACCGTCAGCGAGGCATCCCCTTCGCCCCGACGCGCCAGCCCGAAGTCCATGAGCTTCACGACGCCGTCGGACGAGAACATGATGTTGGAGGGCTTGATATCGCGGTGGATGACTTGATGAGAGTGGGCGTGCTCGAGGCCGCGGCACAGATCCCTCAACACGAGCAGGGCGATCTCGAGCGGGGGCGAGCCGTACTTCGCGAGCCAGTCCCGGAGGTTCGCGCCTTCCACGTACTCCATGGCGATGAAGAGCTGGCCGCCGAAGCGTCCGGAGTCGAAGACCTGCACGATGTTCTCGTGCCGCATCCGGGCCACCTCGCGCGCCTCGCGCTCGAAGCGGGCGGCCAGGCTTTCGTCTTCGGCCAGGTGGGGAAAGAGGATCTTGATCGCGACCGGGCGGTCCAGCGCCTTGTGGACGCCGAGGTGGACCCACGCCATGGCGCCCTTGCCGATCCGCTCCCGCAGCTCGTAGGCGCCGAAGTCGGTGACCACTGCGCTCGCGCTCCTGCCCGTGGGGGGATCCGGAAAGGTCGCAGGCCGGATCTCCCTGGCAAACCCGTGCGTCGCGTTCGGGCGTCCCTGCTACTGGGCCACGCGCGATTCCCTGCCTGCGCGCCGGGGGGGAGGCGGGGCATGCGGAACGGCCAGCGGATGCTTCCCGGCGGCTACCCAGGCGACACCCCAATGATAGCCCACCTCCCCCAATGAGCAAGGGGAGCCCTCTGGGGCTCCCCTTGCCGCGTCGAGGCCGGGTCCAGGTACCGCGCCCGCTACAGCTTCACCAGCCTCGCCGTGCCCTCCTTGCCACCCACCTGGTAGCGTGCCAGGTAGACGCCCGACGGGGCTTCCCGGCCCTCGGCATCCAGACCGTCCCATACCAGGACGTGCTCGCCGGCCTGAAGCCCGACACGCTCCAGCTGCCGCACGCGGCGGCCCTGCACGTCGTAGATCCCCACCCGGATGCGCCCCGGCTGCGCCAGCGCGAAGGCCAGGCCCGAGCTGCGGCCGAAGGGGTTCGGGTAGACGTAGCGCAGCGCATCGGCCAGGGGCGTCCCGGCCGGTTGCGGCCCCCCGGCCGCGAGCAGCCGGAAGCGACGCCCGCCCAGTGTGGCCGCGAAGCTGACGACGTCACCCGCCCGGACCTCGCGCGTCCAGCCGTCCTTGAGGTCGGTGAGCCACAGGCGCGTGGCCGCGGGCAAGTCGAACCCGTGGAACTCGAGCACCGCCTCACCCGGGATCTCGGCCGCTTGCGCCACGAACTCCCAGGTCATGCTCTCCGCCTGGGGCTGGAACTCGCGCACGTAGTCCCCGCTCATCCGGCCCCAGTCCCGCTTGGGAAGGTAGAGGCTCACGTGCGCCCCCGGCGGCTCGGGAGCGCGCGCGAAGTCGAGCGCGTTCCACTCACCGGCCGCCACCGGCGCCGCCCCCACGAAGATGGGTTCGGCGGCGCGCTCGCCCTGCCGGGCCACGATCGCCACCGCCCAGTCGGCGCCGTCGGGCTTGGTGAGGTTGGGGCCAGGCGTCCCTGAAGCGCTCGCGACGTGGGGAACGATGAGCTGCACCGTTCCCGGAACCAGCTTCCTCAGCCAGTACCCGGTCCGGCCGTTCATGGTGCTGACGT
>JBBIHL010000365.1:0-3682 GCA_037447075.1 Candidatus Eiseniibacteriota bacterium
CCGGCGCCGTGGCCCACCAGCCGCTCGGCCGGGAGCGCGGCCGCCGCGCGGGCCTCGAGCAGCGGAAGCTCGTCCCCCACGTTCAATCCTTGCCCATCTCGGCGTGCGCGACCTGGCCGGTCCCCCGCAGCGCCAGCATCTGGTCGAGCGCCACGCGCGCCCAGCGCCGGGTCTCCTCCTCCACCACGACCCGGTTCACCACGTGGCCCGCGGCCAGGTTCTCCAGGGCCCAGAGCAGGTGGGCCGGGTCGATGCGGTTCATGGTGGCGCACGGGCACACGTTCTTCTGCAGGAGCGTCACCCGCTTGTCGGGGTTCTCCAGGGCCAGCCGGCGCACCAGGTTCACCTCGGTGCCGACCGCCCAGGCGCTGCCCGGGGGGGACTCGGTCACGCGCTTGATGATGAACTCGGTCGAGCCCACCTCGTCGGCGGCCTGGACCACGTCGAAGCAGCATTCCGGGTGGACGATGACGCGCACCCCGGGGTCGGCGGCGCGAGCCTCCCGCACCTGCTCCAGGGTGAACTTCTGGTGCACGCTGCAGAAGCCGCGCCACAGCAGGATACGCGCCTCGCTCCCGTAGCACGCGGCGTTCACGCGGTCCAGGTCCTGCGCGCGGTAGTCCCACTCGGCCATCTGGTCCAGGGGCACGCCCATGGCGTAGGCGGTGTTGCGCCCCAGGTGCTGGTCGGGGAAGAAGAAGACCCGCGGCCTCCGGCTCCAGGCCCACTCGAGCACCTTGGCCGCGTTGGAGGAGGTGCACACCACGCCGCCATGGCGCCCGCAGAAGGCCTTGAGCGCGGCGGCCGAGTTCATGTAGGTGACCGGCGTGAGCGTGTCGCCGTGCGCGCGCTGCAGGCGCTCCCAGGCCTCCTCCACCTCGTCCATCGAGGCCATGTCGGCCATGGAGCAGCCGGCCTTGAGGTCGGGGAGGATCACCTGCTGTCGGGGCTGGCGCAGGATGTCGGCCGACTCGGCCATGAAGTGCACGCCGCAGAAGACGATGTACTCGGCCTCGGCCTGCTGGGCGGCGAGCTGGGAGAGCTTGAACGAGTCGCCCCGGAAGTCGGCGAACTCGATCACTTCCTCGCGCTGGTAGTGGTGGCCGAGGATCACGCAGCGCCGGCCCAGGGCGCGCTTCGCCTCCCGGGTGCGCCGGCGCACCTCGTCGGCCGCGAGGGTCGCGTAGTGGGAGAAGGGGCGGGCCTGGCCCGGCGGGGTTGCGGGCAAGGTGACGGTCATGACGCCGGGTCGCGCCCCGAGGGCGCTACTCCCGCTCGCTGCGCTGGAGGGGCTTTCTTCCCTGGAAGCCGCCCTCGAGCGTGTGCCAGTGGCTCACCTCGCCCTCCCCCAGCTTCCAGCACAGGAAGATCAGCCGGTCGCCGGAGAGCGCGTAGAAGTCCACCAGTCCCTGGTCCAGGTCCTTGACCAGGCAGCCGTGCGCCTGGATCTCGGCCACACCCTGGCGGATGCGGTCCGCCAACCGCTGCAGCCGGCCCTCCTCGGCGCGGAGCTCCACCGCATCCGGGTTCGCGGCCGAGGCGCCGGACGAAGCCACGCTCAGCACCTCCGCGTGGCGGCGGCGCCCCTCGTACTCCTGCTTGAGCCCCACCAGCTTCGTGAGGCGGGGCCCGATCTCCGGCAGCAGGGCGTTGGCCCTCTCCACCGAGAAGAGCGTGAGGTTCACGCCTCGTGTCCCCCGTGCGCGTGGCCGTGGCCCTCGCGGCCGGCCGCGGACTCCTCGGTGTCGAACGAGCTGCCGCAGCCGCAGGTGCGCACCGCGTTGGGGTTGGTGATCTTGAAGCCGGCGCGCTCCACGGTCTCGACGAAGTCGATGTTCGCGCCGGCCAGGAGCGGAGCGCTCTCGGGGTCCACCAGGATCTTCACGCCCTCGAATTCCCCGACCCAGTCGCCCGGGTCGGCCTGCTCGGCGAACGCCATGCCGTACGAGTAGCCCGAGCACCCGCCGCTGGGCTGCACGAACAGCCGCACGCCCGCGACCGGCCCCGCCTGCTGTCCGATCAGCTCGCGGATCTTGGTGGTCGCCGCCGCGCTCAAGGTCACCATGCGATCGTTCCTCCGCTCAAGAGTGAACCGCTGCCAGCTCCGGGGACTTCGTGGGTTGGGCTTGGAGGGCCGGCCGCTCAACCCAGCGCACCTCCGCGTCCCCCAGCACCTCCGCCGCCGCCGCCGCCGCCCGCGCCCGCACCTCGGCCAAGCCGGGGGCGGCCGCGCCCAGCAGCTCCCCCAGCGATGTCATTTTGATGTCCCGCAGGCCGCACGGGTGGATGAGGTCGAAGTAACGCAAGTCCGGTGCCACGTTCAGGGCGAAGCCGTGGAAGCTCACCCAGCGCCGCACGGCCACGCCGATCGAGCCCAGCTTGCACTCCCGCACCCAGATGCCGGTGCGTCCCGGCCAGCGGACGGCCGCGATGCCGAACCCCCGCACGGTGCGGATCAGCGCCTCCTCCAGGTCGCGGAGGAAGCGGTGCAGGTCCCGTCCCCGCGCGGCCAGGTCGCAGATCACGTAGCCCACCAGCTGGCCGGGCCCGTGCCAGGTGATGTCGCCGCCCCGGGGCACCTCGAACACCTCGACGCCCAGCCGCTCCAGGGTGCCCGGGTCGGCGCGCAGGCTGCCGGGACGGCCGCCACGCCCCACGGTCAGCACCGGCGGGTGCTCGGGGAACAGCACGCAGTCCCCGATCTGCCCGGCGGCGCGCCGCGCCACCAGGGCATCCTGGATTCGCATCGCCTCCGCGTAGGGCACCGCTCCCAGGTGACAGGCCAGCAGCTCGCTCATCGCCCCGTCCTCAAGCGTGGAACCAGAGCAGCTCGGGCCGCTCCAGCACTTCGGCCACCCGGCGCAGGAACTTCACCGCCAGCTCCCCGTCGATCACCCGGTGGTCGAAGGAGAGCGCGAGATACATCATGGGCCGCACCACCACGGCGCCGTCGCGCGCCACCGGGCGCTCCTGGATCTGGTGCACGCCCAGGATGGCCACCTCGGGGTAGTTGATGATCGGGGCGGAATTGAGCGCGCCGTAGACGCCGGCGTTGGTGATGCTGAAGGTGCCCCCCTCGATGTCCGGAAGCTGCAGCTTCTCGGCGCGGGCGCGCGCCGCCAGGTCGTTCACGTCGCGGGCGAGCTGCACCAGGTTCTTGCGGTCGCAGTCCTTCACGTTGGGCACGATCAGGCCCTGGTCGCCGCGCCCCACCGCCACGCCGATGTTGTAGTACTTCTTGACCAGGATGGCGTCGCCCTTCACCTGGCCGTTCACCCAGGGGTACTCCTTCAGGGCGAACACCGCGGCCTTGATGAAGAAGGGCATGTAGGTGAGGTGCACGCCCTGGGCCTCGAGCCGCGGGCCCCATTCCTTGCGCAGGGCGACGATGGCGCCCATGTCCACCTCGTCGAAGGTCGTGACGTGAGGCGCGGTGTACTTGCTCTGCGCCATCTTCTCGGCGATCAGCTTGCGCACCTTGGTGAAGGGCACCAGCTCCTCGCGCGGCCCGACCGCGGCGGGCCCCGCCGCCGACGGCCGCAGGAAGGCGGGGACCTCGCGAGGGGCGTCCGGAGCCGGCGCGGGCGGTGCTGCGACGGCAGGCGCGGGAGCTGCCGCAGGACGGCCGGCGCGGCCCTTCAGGTAGTCGAGCAGGTCGTCGCGCGTGACCCGTCCGGCGACG
>JBBIHL010000366.1:0-3682 GCA_037447075.1 Candidatus Eiseniibacteriota bacterium
GGAGGCGGAGCGCCCGCGTATCGCGGGACCAAGGAAAAGGTGACGGGGAGCGTCAGGCCACGCCCCCCGTCGGCTCCGGAGCCCTGTGTCGGCAGGACACCAAAGCGTAGACAGGATCGTCTACTCGGCGCTCGATGTCACGTCCTGGATGCAGGCGCCGCCCTCGGTCGAGGCGGCGCGCCCGGGCCGATGCCCGGTCTGCGGCGGGGCGTCGCGCCCGGCGGGCGGGCGGCTCGGGCTGCACGGTCACGGCTTTCGCGAGCGCCAGCAGCGCGGGCCGCCGTCCCCCGACGCCGAGCCGCAGATCATCTGCCTGCGCTGCCGAAGATACCTCTGCCAGGAAGAGCGGTGCGGCGCGGTCATCCTCGTGGTGCCGCGCGGCGTGCTCCACCGCCGCCTGTATTCGGCGCCCGCCATCGCGCTCGCATTCGCGCTGTTCGGCTGCGCGAGGATTCCGCCCGCGGAGGTGCGCTCTCGCGTCTCGCCCTGGCGCATCGTGGGCGATGCGGCCGCCGGAGGGTGGACCACGCTGCGCCGCTGGGTCCGCGCGGTGCGCGGTCGCGCGCTCTTTCGTGCGGTGCGCGCGGTGCCGGCCTCCTTCACCACCCGTCAACTCGCCGAGCGCGCCGCGACCACGCTCGCCGCGCACGCGCCGCCCGGCTGCGACCGAGCGCCGATCGCCACGCGCGCCTTCTTCGGAGC
The DNA here is from genome assembly GCA_037447075.1 of Candidatus Eiseniibacteriota bacterium. Lineage (GTDB taxonomy): Bacteria > Eisenbacteria > RBG-16-71-46 > RBG-16-71-46 > RBG-16-71-46 > JBBIHL01. Next base: position 703 of record JBBIHL010000366.1, read on the forward strand.
CCGCTATGTGAGCTGATGGACATCCGCGCCCGGACCGGACCTGGGCTCGCGTCCCACCATTCGCGATCCCTCCCGGTCCTGTGGCGCACAGGCGAGGCTCCCTCCCGCGCCGCAACCCCAACGCCCCCGCCGGCGCGCAAGGAGACCTCGATGGCCGTGCTCACCCCGAAAGACCACGCCGAGGCGGTCGCCGTCTTCCGCGCCTCCATCATCGGCGCGCTGGTGCGCCGCGAGCTCTGTCGCGGCGACTTGCGCGCTGCATTCCGGGACCTCGCCGCCCAGCGCTTCCGCCCGCCGGGCTCGGCGGTCACTCGCAGCTTCTCGGTCCCCACCCTGGAGCGCTGGTACTACGCCCACAAGAAGGGCGGGCTCGACGCGCTGCGCCCCGCGCCCAGAAGCGACCGCGGCCGCGCCCGCGAGCTCACCCCGGAGCAGCGCCAGCTCCTGTGCGACATCCGCCGCGAGCACCCCTCGGCCTCCGTGCCCCTCATCCTGCGCACGCTCGTCGCCGACGGCCGCCTCGCCGAGAGCGCCGTCTCCGCCTCGACCCTCCGGCGGCTTTTCCGCCAGCAGGGCCTCGACCGCATCTCCCAGCGCGCTTCCAGCGCGGGCTCGACCGCGCGTCTTCGCTGGCAGGCCGAGCGCCCCGGCGCGCTCTGGCACGGCGATGTCTGCCACGGCCCCGCCCTCCTCATCGACGGGGTTTCGCGCCCGCTGCGCATCCACGCGCTGCTCGACGACGCCTCCCGCTTCATCGTCGCCATCGAGGCTCGCCACACCGAGCGCGAGACCGACATGCTCTCACTCCTCGTGAAAGCGCTCCGCCGCTACGGCCCGCCCGACGCCCTCTACCTCGACAACGGCCCCACCTACTCGGGCGAGACCCTGCGGGTGGCCTGCGCGCGCCTGGGCATCGCGCTGCTCCATGCCCGCCCCTACGACCCGCAGGCCCGCGGCAAGATGGAGCGCTTCTGGCGCTCTCTGCGCGAAGGCTGCCTCGACCACCTCGGCACTCTGTCGTCGCTCCACGACGTGCAGGTGCGGCTGCTCGCTTTCCTCGACCAGCACTACCACCGCGCCCCCCACGCGGGCCTGATGGGCCGCTCGCCCGACACGGTCTTTTCCGCCTCGGGCCTGGTCGCAACGCCCCACGCCCTCGACGACGAAAAGCTCCGCGACGCGCTCACCGTGAGGAGCCGTCGCCGCGTCCGCCGCGACTGCACCGTCTCCGTCGACGGTGTCGACTACGAGCTCGACCAGGGCTTCCTCGCCGGCCGCCTCGTCGTCGTCGCCCGCACGCTGCTGGACGAGACCTCGCCCTGGGTCGAGCACGAGGGCAAGACCTACCCGCTCCGCCCCACAGACCCCGTGAAGAATGCACGCCGCCCGCGCCCGCCGCGGCGTGAACGCCCTTCACCCACCGCAAAGGCCGTCCCCTTCGACCCCGCCGGCGCGCTGCTCGACCTCTCCGCCGGCCGCAACCCCCGTCACAAGGAGTGAAAACATGATCGACACCTATCTTTCCGCCTTCTCCCTCAAGGAGCCCCCCTTCTCCAAGGAGATCGCCGACTCGGACCTCTGGCTTCCTCCCTCCAAAACCGCGCTCGTCGATGACCTGTGCGAGGCCCTCGAAGAGCGCGCCTCGGTCCTTCTGACCGGCGAGCCCGGCGTGGGCAAGACCTGTGTCCTGCGCGCCCTGCGCCAGAGGCTTCCCATCAAGGGCTTCCGCCTCACCTACTGCCACAACGCCACCCTCGGCCGCCGCGACTTCTACCGCCAGCTCTGCCTGGCGCTGGGCCTCGACCCCCGCGCCACCGCCGCCGCCGTCTTCTACACCGTCTCCACCCACGTCGAAGACCTCGGCAAGGAGAAGGTCCACCCCGTCTTCCTCCTCGACGAGGCGCACCTGCTCCACCAGGACACGCTCGACCACCTCCACATCCTGCTCAACTACCAGTGGGACAGCCGCGCCCTGCTCTCGCTCGTGCTGGTGGGATTGCCCGAGTTGCGCGACCGCCTCGAGCTTCGCCGCAACCGCTCGCTGCGCGGTCGCCTTCAGCGCCGCTTCCACCTCGACCCGCTCGCCCCCGACGACACCCTGGAGTACCTCCGCTACCGCCTGCGCCGCGCCGGCTGCGACCGCGAGCTGTTTTCATCCGACGCGGTGGCGCTGCTCCACGAGGCCGCCACCGGCAGCCTCCGCGACATCGACCGCGTCGCCACCGCGTCGCTGCGCGAGGCCGCCCGCAAGAAGCGCAAGCTCGTCGAGCGCGACCTCATCGCCCGCGTCCTCGAACTGGACGCGCGCGGCCACGGAGGCTGACGATGCCCGCCTGCGGCCTGTGGCCCTCGCCCCGCGGGCTGGTCGCCGTGCTCCCCGGCCCACGCGACCGCCCCCGCCCGCCCATCACCGTCGCCCGCACCGACGAGGCCAGATGGGGCCTGGTGCATCTGCTCGCCGCCGGCGGCATCGAGCTGGTCCTGACCGATGCGCTCGCCCGCCGAGACCCCATCGCCGACCTCGCCCTCCACCACGGCGTCCCCGTCTGGCTCGCCCCCTCCGCCCTCGCCGGCGCCCTGTGCCGCGCCGCCGCCGTCGCCTCACCCAAGGCGTCCGCCGCCCTGCTGTCTCGCCTGCCCGCCATCCCGCACCTGCGCGCACAACTGCGCCGCTTGGTGCCGCCCCTCGATGACCTCCAGCTCCGCTTGCTGTAGCGCCTGCTGCCGCCGAGCCCATCACGCCGCTGCGCGGGCCGCGTCACGCGCGCTGGCCATCAGGCAGGTGGTCTGCGATTCCATCATCCAGCGCGCGCGGCAACAGGACGGACCCATGCAGTTTCGCCACTGGATTGCCCTCACGATGAAGGGGACGTATCCACGCGGTCGAAAGCTCTACCCTGCGCACTACGCGCTGCTCTACTTTACGAAGGGCGAGCCGCGCACCTTCAACCACGTTCGTCTGCCGATCCCGACCTGCCGA
>JBBIHL010000367.1:0-3673 GCA_037447075.1 Candidatus Eiseniibacteriota bacterium
ACCTGGACGTCACGGGCTTCGCGGCGGGCGGGCCGCGCTACGGCGGCTACCTCGAGGCCGGGAACGTGGGGCCGGACGCGCCGCACCGCTGGCGCGCCGCGCTGGGCGGGGGCTTCGTGGGCGACAGCGTCCTGACGCGTCGCCAGTACCTCACCGAGCGCGCGGAGTTCTCCCCCGGCCCGCGATTCCGCGCCCACCAGAGCGTGGAGGTGGACCTCAACCCCCGCTGGAAGCAGCAGCTCGGGGAGCGCGCCGTGGACCTCTCGGCCTGGTCGGTGGGAGGCAGCGTCTGGCTGTGGAGCCGCTGGTCCATCGCCGTGGGGATGGACTCGCGCCGCCCCATCCTGATGCCCGAGCAGGCCGGCCTCACGACGCGTCCGATCCTGGACCGCTACTCCGGCCTCTATCTGTCCTCGCGGGTGCAGCTCACGCCCGACCTGTCGCTGCGGCTGGGCGGCGACCTGCGGCGCCGCGCGAGCGACGGGGACCTCAGCCGCTCGTGGGACCTGGGGCTGAACAGCACCCGGCTGCTCGAAGCACCCTTCTCCGGCGGCATGCACGTCCTGAGCTACGACGGGTCCTCGGGGAGCGGGACCCTGGCGGATGCCAGCGTGGCCACCCGCCTGGGCCACTGGGGCCGTTTCGAAGGGGGCGTGGGGATGGGCGAGTCGCGGCTGGGGACGCCGATGAGCGGCGCCTCGTCGCTCGCGGACCACTCCCAGTGGATGCGGGCGGCGCTCGACCTGCAGACCGGCCGCGGCGCCTGGCTCAACGCCGCCCACCAGTGGCGCGGCGGGAGCTCGGGCAACGAGGTGACGCTGGAGCTTGGCTACGCGTTCTGACCCGGGGCGCCACGCGCCCGGTCACGCCACGAAGTCCACCTGCCGGAGCACGCCCGCCGCGCCGCTCTCCGCCAGGTAGATCCCGCTGCGCCGCAGCAGGGCCTGGGGCCGATCGAGCGCGTCGGTGAAAGTGAAGGGCGTGCTCACGCTCTCCAGGTAGAGGGCGCCCACGCCCCGCTCGGCCAGCGGGGCCGACGAGGCGGGCGCTCCGGCTCCGCCCTCCACCAGCCTCAGGTCGGCGAAGGCCGCGTCCCCTTCGTCGATCCATCCGTTCCCGTCGTCGTCCAGCGCCGCGAGCTCCTGGAAGTCGTTCACGACCTCCTCCGGCCCGTTGATCGCGCCGTCGTGGTTGGCGTCCACACCCAGGATCGAGCCGTCCAGGGCGAGGGCCGAGAGCGTCTCGCCCGCCGCGGCCGGCGGCGCAGTGCCGGCCATCTGGGCCTGGGGCAGCATCCCGGTGGGATCGGGCCACTCCAGCGCCTCCAGGCTCCCGCGCCCCTTCAGCGCCAGCGCGCGCTCCGCGCGGAAGTCGCGCGCCAGCAGATCCGTCAGCGAGAACTGGATCTCCCTGCCGTCCGCGGTGCTCACCGCTCCCCCCGCGACAAAGCGCGAGACCTCGGTCTCGCGGTAGGACTCGCGCAGCGTGTAGGAGATGCGGAAGCGGACCTCCTCCTCCGCGGGCGGCGGCGGGGACGGGTCGCTCCCCGTGGGCGGGACAGGCGCCGCCGGCGGCTCCCCCTCTTCGGAGCCCAGGTAGTCCTTCAGCCTGGGCTTCTCGCCTTCGCCGCGGATGAAAGCCAGCAGGGCCTCCAGGAAGCGCACCAGCGCCATCCGTCGGTGGAGGGTGGGGTCGGAGAGCCCGCGATGCCGGCCCTGGTCGTGGTGCTCGGGTTCCGGCCGCTGGGGCTCCGGCCTGGCGGGGAGCTCCTGCGCCGCCAGCTTCAGCTGCTCGCGGCGCCGGTAGTGGAGCTGCAGGAGATGGCTGCTGGCCAGGTCCACCTGGGACGACTCGATGCGCATGACGGCCTCCCGGAGTCTGCGGTGACTCTGGAAAGTCTCGGAACGAGCGCGGAAGGCTGAAGGCCCCCGCTGGCGGGCGCAAGGTCGAGGGCTTAGGATGGCCGGCCCGATCGGCCGCGCGCGCGGCGCCGGACCCGTGGGCCCACCCCGTCGAGGCGAGAGAGGAACCATGAAGGAGAGACTGGACGAGTTGAAGCGCCGCCTGCTCGAGGTCAACGACATCAGCTCCGCCAACGCCCTGCTGCGCTGGGACCAGACCACCTACATGCCCCCGGGCGGCGCCGCGGCGCGGGGCCGGCAGATGGCCACGCTCGGCCGGCTCGCGCACGAGAAGTTCACCGACCCCGCCGTCGGCCGCCTGCTGGACGAGCTGGACCCCTGGGCGCGGACGCTGCCCTACGACTCCGACGAGGCCGGGCTGGTGCGGGTGACGCGCCGGGAATACGACCAGGCTACCCGCATTCCGCCGGCGTTCGTCTCGGAGCTGAACGAGCACCTGGCGCTCTCCTACCAGGCCTGGACCCAGGCGCGTCCCGCCGACGACTTCGCGCGCATGCGGCCCTTCCTGGAGAAGACGCTGGAGATGAGCCGGCAGATGGCTGACTTCTTCCCCGGCTACGAGTGCGTCGCCGACCCGCTCATTGACATGTCCGACCACGGCATGAAAGCCTCCACCGTGCGGGCGGTGTTCGCCGAGCTGCGCCAGCGGCTGGTGCCGCTGGTGCGGGCCATTGCGTCGCGGCCGCGCGCGGACGACCGCTGCCTGCGCCAGCCGGCGCCGGTGTCCCGGCAGCTGGAGTTCGGGCTCGAGGTGGTCCGGCGCTACGGCTTCGACTTCGACCGGGGGCGCCAGGACCTCACCCACCATCCCTTCATGACCAAGTTCTCGCTGGGCGACGTGCGCATCACCACGCGCTACCGGGAAGACGACCTCACGGACGCCCTCTTCAGCACGCTGCACGAGGCCGGCCACGCCATGTACGAACTGGGCATCCGCGGGGACTTCGAGGGCACCCCCCTGGCCAACGGGACCTCGGCCGGGGTGCACGAGAGCCAGTCGCGCTTGTGGGAGAACGTGGTGGGGCGCAGCCGCCCCTTCTGGGTCCACTTCTACCCCCGGCTGCAGGAAGCGTTCTCCGCGCAGCTGGGCGCCGTGCCCCTGGAGGACTTCTACCGCGCCATCAACAAGGTGGAGCCCTCGCTCATCCGCACGGACGCCGACGAAGTGACCTACAACCTGCACGTCATGCTGCGCTTCGACCTGGAGGTGGAGCTGCTCGAGGGCCGGCTCGCCGTGCAGGACCTGCCGGAAGCGTGGGCGGCGCGCTACCAGTCGGACCTGGGCGTCCGCGTGCCCAGCCACCGCGACGGCGTGCTGCAGGATGTTCACTGGTTCGGCGGCACCATCGGCGGAGCCTTCCAGGGCTACACGCTCGGCAACATCCTGAGCGCCCAGTTCTTCGCGGCCGCATGCCGCGCCCACCCCGAGATCCCCGCCCGGATCGCCGCCGGCGAGTTCGGCACGCTGCACGGCTGGCTGCGGGAGAACATCTACCAGCACGGCAGCAAGTTCACCGCGGCCGAACTGGTCGAGCGCTGCACCGGCGGCCCGATGAGCGTCGAGCCCTACCTGGACTACCTGTGGGGGAAGTTCCAGCCGCTCTACGGCCTGGAAGCCGAGCCCACGCCACAGCGGGCGGCGCGAGCGTAGGCGCCGCGCGAACGCTCCGGGCGGGCGTCAGGCCGCGCGCCGCTCGAGATAGTCCGCGAACACGGCGCGCAGCTCGCGCAGCTCTTCCGCGGCGCGGGCC
>JBBIHL010000368.1:0-3664 GCA_037447075.1 Candidatus Eiseniibacteriota bacterium
GCGCCGGCGCCGGCTCCGGCGCCGCCCCGGGTGAGGCGCGCGCTCCGCTCGGTTCCGGTGGGCGCGCTGCGTGCCGCGGAACTGCGCCGCTCCCTTCCGCCGGGCACCTGGCTGCTCGACTACTTCGAGAGCCGCGACGGCGTGGGCGCGATCGCCGTGGGTGGCGACGGCCTGTGGGGATGGGATGGGCTGGTGGCCGCGCGCAAGCTGGAGCGGCTGGTGAACGCCGTGCTCTTCCGCCTGCGCGGCGCCGCGTTCGTTCCCGCGGCCGAGCGTGGAGAGGATCCCGCCCTGGAGGACGACCTCACCGAGCTGGCCTCGCTGCTGCTCTGGCCTGCGCTCTGCGCCCTTCCGGGCCGTGCGCCCGGGGCGCTGGCCCTCCTGCCGGTGGGTCCGCTGACCCGGCTGCCGTGGGCGGCGCTGCCGCTTCCCGATGGCCGGCCCCTGTGCGAGGCGGCACCCCTGGTCGTGGTGCCCGGACTGCGCCTGGGGCTGCGCAGGCCGCGGAGCGCACATGGCGCGCCGGGAGCGCCGCTGGTGGTGGCTGCGGACCCGGGCGAGCTCGACCAGGTGGCGCTCGAGACCCGGGCCGTGACGCGGGCCTTCCCGCACGCCCGGCTGCTGGCCGGGCGCCAGGCCACCGCGCGGCGCTTCCTGGCCCGGGCGGAGTCCGCTCCCTGGATCCACTTCGCGGGCCACGGGCAGTACCGCGCCGATACCCCCACGGCCTCCGGGCTGCGGCTCCTCGACCGCTGGCTGACGGCCCAGGAGCTGGAGGGGTGCCGGCTGCGGGCGCGCTGGGTGGCCCTGTCGGCCTGTCAGACGGCGCGCGCCCTGGTGAGACCGGGGGAAGAGTGGTTCGGCCTCGCGCGATCGCTGCTCCTGGCGGGCGCGGAAACCGTGCTGGCCGCCCAGTGGGACGTGGACGACGCCGCGGCCGCCGCCCTGATGGCCGAGGTCTATCAGCGCCTGGGAGAAGGGCTTGCTCCCGCCGCTGCGCTGGCGCAGGCCCAGACCGCCTGCCGGGCGCGGGGGGAGCACCCCCTGGACTGGGCGGGGTTCGTGGCGCTGGGGGGTCCGTCCGCTGTCCAGGAAGCGTCAACCTTTTCTGCTGTCCGGCGCATCGGAATCAGCTAGCATCGGCGTCCCCCCGCGGAGGTCCGGTATGGTCAGGCTATACATTCCCAGGCTCGGTGGTCAGTCCCTGCGCGCGCTTCACCTCGCCGCGCTGGGAGTGGCCTGGCTCGCGGCCTCCTGCTCCCGTCAGCTGCCCACCGCCCCCAGCCTGGACCCGGCGGCGATCGGTCCCGACCGCACCGCCGATGCGCGAATCGAGGACGAGACGGCGGTGACGCTGGCCCCGGGAGCGGACGCCGTCCGGGTAGGAAGCGACTACGGCGCGACGTTGGTGTGGAGCGGGGACTGGGGCTGCGCCGCCTATCTGCCCCGGACCGGGGAGACGCCGCTCGAGCTGGCGGTGCGCATGCGGGGCGATCCGCGGGTGGTGACCGCCGAGGGCAACGGCTACCTGGAGCCGGCGGAGGTGCGCCAGCGCAGCTGGGCGTTCGACGACGGTTTCGGCAGCCTGTCCAGCTACAAGGAGCAGCCCGCCGCCCAGTCGCTGAATCTCGCGGCGGCCCACCAGGTCACCCTGGGCGAGAACGTCAGGGTGGCGATCCTCGACACCGGCGCCGAACTGGCGCATCCCGCGCTCCAGGGGCGCGTCGTCGGCGGCTGGGACTTCGTCCAGGGCGACGCGGACCCGGGCGAGGCGGGAGACGGCGCGGACAACGACGGGGACGGCCTGGTGGACGAGGCCATCGGCCATGGCACTCACGTGGCGGGCATCGTGACGTTGACCGCTCCGCGCGCGCAGCTCCTGATCGTGCGCGTGCTGGACGGCGACGGGCGCGGCGACCTGCTGACCGTGGCGTCCGGGGTGCGCTGGGCGCTGGACCACGGGGCCCGGGTCATCAATCTGAGCCTGGGCAGCCTCACCAAGAGCGACGCCATCCAGTACGCGCTGGAGGAGGCGGAGCAGGCCGGCGTCGTGGTGCTGGCGTCGGCCGGCAACTGGGGCGCCGACAAGCCCGAGGAGTATCCCGCCAAGAGCAGCCACGCCCTGGCGGTGGCCGCGGTGGACGCCGGCGGCCGCGCGGCGGACTTCACCTCCTTCGGCGGGTTCGTGGCCTTGAGCGCTCCCGGGGTGGGGGTGCGCAGCGCCTTCCCGGGCGGGCGCTACCTGATCTGGAGCGGCACCTCCATGTCGGCGCCCTTCGTCTCCGGCGCCGCCGCGCTGCTGCTGTCGCTCCATCCCGGCTGGAATGCGGAATTGGTCCTCAACCGGCTGGCCGCCACGGCGCGCCCCGTGACGGCGTCGAACCCCGAGGCCCGGGACAAGCTGGGAGCGGGGGCCCTGGACGTGGGTGGCGCGCTGGCGCCCGACCGGCCGTCCGGGATACTCCCCGAGGGGCAGGAGGCCGAGCCGCTGCCGGGAAGGCGGCCCTAGGCTATCCCGGGCGCTGCCCTGAACGAGCTTGGCGAGGTTGCCAGGCTCGTCGTTCTCCCGTGCCGCGGCATTCGCTGGGAATGCTGCAGCGGATCAGCGCCGCCCTCAACCGTCGGCTCGAGGTCCAGTTCGTGCCGCTGCGGGCGCGGCGGAAGGCGGCGTAGGCCGGCGTCAACCTGGTCGGCCCGGGCTAGGTCGGCAGCACGCCACCGCCGCCCGCAGGCGCCGCGGCGAGAGCGGTATCGCGGCCGCCGCCACGCTCACCCCGTCGCTCGCTGCCTGCGTCCCGGCCGCCTTGTGGCCGGAGCGGCGGAGCGATATCTTGCCTCGCGGGCCCCGCCCCCGCCAGCGCATTCCTCCCTGAAACGCGGAAGCGCCATGACCATCGCCAAAGCCGAATCTCCCTTCCGCGCCCGCGGCCGTCTGCGCGTGGCCGGACAGCCCTTCGCCTTCTTCCCGCTGGCCGACGCCGGCGCCGCCGAGCGCCTCCCCTTCTCGATCAAGGTGGTGCTGGAGTCGCTCGTGCGCCACTGCGACGGTCGCCTGGTGAGCCCGGCCGACGTCGGTCGGCTGGCGGCCTGGCAGCCGCAGGCCCCGGCCGCGGCCGAGCTGCCCTTCATGCCGGCGCGCGTGATCCTCCAGGACTTCACCGGCGTCCCCTGCGTGGTGGACCTGGCCGCGATGCGCGACGCAGTGCGCCGCCTGGGCGGGTCGCCTGCCGCGATCAACCCGCTGGTCCCGGTGGATCTGGTGATTGACCACAGCGTGCAGGTGGACGTCTACGGCAGCCGCCTGGCCCTGTTCAAGAACGCCGAGTACGAGTTCGCCCGCAACCGCGAGCGCTACGAGTTCCTGCGCTGGGGGCAGAGCGCCTTCCGCAACTTCCGCGTGGTCCCGCCCGCCACGGGGATCGTGCACCAGGTGAACCTCGAGTACCTGGCCAGCGTGGTAACGACCCGGCCCGGCGGAAGCGGCGAGAGGTCGCCTTCCCCGATACGCTGGTCGGCACGGACTCGCACACCACCATGATCAACGGGCTGGGCGTGGTCGGCTGGGGCGTGGGCGGCATCGAGGCCGAAGCCGCCATGCTCGGCCAGCCGCTCTCCATGCTCATTCCGGAAGTCGTGGGCTTCAAGCTGGGCGGCAAGCTGGCTG
>JBBIHL010000369.1:0-3663 GCA_037447075.1 Candidatus Eiseniibacteriota bacterium
GGCGCCGGGCGTTCGCGAATCGGACCGGCATCACGGCAGCGGTCGCCGCGCGAAGTAGACCTGGAACGCCGACGGCAGAGTGAAGAGCTGCTGGGCGTAGACGAACGTGCGCGGGAACCCCGGATCGGCCGACATCATCCAGTTGTTGCCGTCCACGGCCACCACCCGCCAGGAGTAGAACTCCAGCGCGAGCATCTGGGACAGGCGGGCCTCGAAGTAGGTTGGACCGGCCGACCCGACGGGGAAGGAGAAGGTGTCGCCGGGCGCGATGGCGGGATTGGTCGGGACGTAGGCCACCACGAAGCTGTGCGACTTGGGGTAGAGAGCCTGGAACCGGGACTCGTCGAAGACGTCCTGGTCCTTGGCGTCCGTGCGGCCCTGGTAGACCTGCACCAGGTAGCCCTTGGCTCCCGCCACCTGGCGCCACCTCAATCGCGGGATGCTGTCCGAGGCGGCGGAGTCCACGGGCGCGAGCGCCACCAGCGTGGCCGGCGTGAGGGGCAACGAGGCGCTCACCGTCGCCACGTTGGAGAGAGGCGACTGGGGCCCGTAGACCCCCGAGATCCCGCCCTGCGCCACGTAGCTCACGGCGGCGCTCGCGCCGGGATCCACGAAGTCGAAGAACTCGTAATACTCGCCGCCCTGCGAGAGGAACCGCAGGCTCGGCGCCCGGGTGAAGTCCTTGATGGAGCGGTAGCCGCCCCCGGGCTCCTGCCGCCAGACGGCGAACGAGTTGGCCGCGGTGCGGTCGAGCACGCCCAGATGCACCACCCGGGCCACGCCCACCCCCAGCACGCTGCTGCTGTCCACCCAGGCGACGAGGCGCACGTTGGTGGTGTCGGTGACGCCCACCGGGCCGACCCCGGGATCGGTGACCTTCTTCTTCTCGCTGCAGCCCCAGCCCGCCAGGGCCAGCACGAGCAGGAGCCAGACCAGGCCGCGTGAAGCCATGAGCGATCTCCGCACGGGTGCCTAGGAGGCCTGGACGCCCTTGCGGCGGTCCAGGGCGATCCAGCTGTCGAGGGCCAGCGCGCTGGCGACGTAGACCGACGAGTAGGTGCCGAACGCCACGCCCACCACCATCGCGAACGAGAAGTCCCGCAGCACCTCGCCGCCCCAGGTGAGCAGGGCCACCGCGGTGAGAAACACGGTCAGCGCGGTGATCACGGTGCGGGACAGCGTCTCGTTGATGCTGATGTCCATCGCCCGCGAATGCGTCTCCTTGCGCAGGGCCTTGCCGCGCTCGCGAATGCGGTCGAAGACCACGATGGTGTCGTTGATGGAGTAGCCGGCGATGGTGAGCAGGGCGGCGACGACGGTGAGGGACACCTCGCGCCCGGTGAAGCAGAGCACGCCCAGGGTCACGAAGACGTCGTGGAAGAGAGCCGCCACGGCGCCGAGGGCGTATTTAAACTCATACCGGATGCCCACGTAAAGCAGAATCCCGGCGAGGCTCCCGAGCACCGCCCAGATCGCCCGCGCGCGCAGCTCCCGCCCCACCTTGGGGCCCACGGCTTCCGCCCGGCGCAGCTCCACCTGGGTCCCGGCGAAGCGGCTCTCCAGAGCGGTCTTGATGCCCGGGAAGGGGTCCTGCCGCTCCACCCCCAGGCGGACCAGGAACTCGTCGCCGGTCCCGGCCTGCTGGATCTCGGCGCCCCGGTAGCCGGCCGCGTCCACCGCGGCCCGCACGTCGTCCACCCGCAGCGCCCTGGAGGCGCGGATCTGCAGCAGCGTGCCGCCCGTGAAGTCCACGCTGTAGCGCGGCCCGCCGTGCATCACCAGCCAGGCGATGGTGGCCACGACCAGCGCGCCGGAGAAGAGGTACGCCCCCCGGCGGTAGCGCATGAACGGGACGTTGGTGCCGATCAGCAGCTGGAGCATGCGATCTCCCCGGCCGCGCTAGATGCTCAGCCGCTCGACGCGGCCGCGGCTGGTGATGAAGTCGTAGATCATCCGGGTAAAGGCCACCGCGGTGAACATGTTGACGATCAGCCCGATGGACAGGGTGACCGCGAATCCCTTGATGGGGCCGGTGCCGAACTGGAACAGGAAGAGCGCGCTGATCAGCGTGGTGACGTTGGCGTCGAGGATGGTGCGGAAGGCGCGGTCGTAGCCCAGCTCGATGGACTGGCGCACCGATTTCTGGTTGCGCAGCTCCTCGCGGATGCGCTCGAAGATGAGCACGTTGGCGTCCACCGCCATGCCGATGGTGAGCGCGATGCCGGCGATGCCGGGCAAGGTAAGCGTGGCGCCGAACCCGGCGAGCGCGGCCACCAGGTAGAGCACGTTGAGCACCAGCGCCACGATGGCGATGACGCCGGAGAGGCGGTAGTAGACGAGCATGAACAGCACCACCAGCGAGGAGGCGATCCAGGTGGCCATGAGGCCCAGCTGGATCGAGTCCTGGCCCAGCGAGGGGCCCACCGAGCGCTCCTCGATGATCCCGACCGGCGCGGGGAGCGCGCCGGCGCGCAGCACGATGGAGAGGTCCCGGGCGCTCTCGACGTCGAAGCTGCCGGTGATCGAGGCGTTGCCCCCCGGGATGCGCTCCTGGATCACCGGGGCCGAGCGCACGGTGTTGTCGAGGATGATGGCGAGCTGGCGGCCCACGTTGGCGCCGGTCACCCGCGCGAATTCGTTCCGCCCGCGCGGGTTCAAGGTCATGCTCACGCCCCACCCGGCCGGGTTCTGGGCGTTGAGCCCCAGCTTGGCGACCGCGTTGGCCACCGACCCGCCGGTGAGCTCGGCCTGGCGCTTGAGCACGTAGAGCGAGCGGCCGGTGCGGCCCTGCATGCCCTGGTCGGCCTCCCCCCACAGCAGCTGGCTGTCGGTCGGGATCACCGAGTCCACCCCCGGCGTTTGCAGCAGGCGCTGCACGGCCGGCAGGTCCTCGTTGGCGATGAAGGCGGACGACTCCAGGGTGAGGAAGTGCGAGGTGAGCGGCTTCATGCGCAGGGCCGAGTCCAGCTCCGCGGCCGGGGCGCGCGCCGAGAGCCAGGCGTCGAGCCGGTCGAAGAGGACCCGCGCCTCCTCCTGGGTGCGCACCAGCTTGAACTCGAGCAGCGCGGTCTGGCCGATGAGCTGCTTGGCGCGCTCGCGGTCGGTGAGGCCGGGGAGCTGGACCACGATCCGGTCCTCGCCCTGCTTCTGGATCAGCGGCTCCGCCACGCCGAACTCGTCCACGCGGTTGCGGATGATCTCGATCGCCCGGTCCACCGCGTCCTTGGCCTCCTCCGGGCCGAGCTTGGACTTGTCCACCTCCATGACCAGGTGCATGCCGCCCTGCAGGTCGAGCCCCAGGTGGATGGCCTGGTTGCGCAGCTTGGCGAGCTCGCTGGGCGCGAGCCGCGCCCGCTGTTCGGCGTTCAGCGTGTAGAAGCGGAAGGAGGGGAAGAGGTACCAGAGGGAGAGCAGGGTGGCGGCGACCACCCCGGCCAGCTTCCACTGATCAGTGCGGGTCATCGGTTGTCCCGGAACGGTCGCGCGCCGGGCGGGAGGGAGGGGACCCACCGGCCCGGCGGCAAGCACCTCGAAAAAGGGAGCCGGCAGTCTATCCGCGGCGACTGGAGGTGTCAACGAAGAGCGGGCTCGGCCGGCCCAATCGGCGGGCGCTCCGTGCGCCCCGCGGCATCGCGCGACCCGCGCGGGGGCGTGCCGGCCGCC
>JBBIHL010000370.1:0-3649 GCA_037447075.1 Candidatus Eiseniibacteriota bacterium
GAGGTCGCCGGCCTGCGGCGCTCGGCGGGCGAGGTGGACCGCGCGCCGGCCGCCGCGGAGCGCGAGCTGCGCCGCATCGTGGCGATGCTGCAGGATCAGTTCGCCACCCACATGGCGGCCGAGGACGAGATCGTCTTCCCCGCCCTGGGCGACGCCCTCCCGGCCGCGCGCGGCAGCCTGCAGCCGCTGCGCGACGAGCACGCCGACCTGCGCAGCATGCTGGGGCGGCTCGACGCGACGCTGCGCGAGCCCGCAGGGCGCACCCGCAACGAGCAGATCCGCGTGCAGGTGAGCGACCTGGCGGACCTGCTGCGGATCCACATCCGCAAGGAGGAGGCCGTGGCGTTCACCCTGGCCGAGCGCGTGATGGGCGAGCGCGAGCGGACCGGGCTGTCGGCACGGCTCTTGAGAAAGGCACCATCCCCCCTGGGCGGCCGGGCCAGGCCGCCGGCCTCGAAAGGACCCGCATGATGAGACGCATCTATGTATCGCTGCTCCTGTTCGCTCTCCTGTCGCCGGTGGCGGGCTGCGGGCAGAAGAAGGCCACCGAAGGCGGCGGCCTGACGTCCTCGTCAGGCCCCGCTGCCAGTACGGCAGTCTCGAAATACGACGCCGGGCCACGGGCGGCGGCGGCACCCGTGGATCGGGCCCAGGCCGAGAAGGGCGAGCAGCTCTTCAAGGACAAGGGCTGCTCCGCCTGCCACACCTGGGGCCGGAAGATGTCGGGGCCCGACCTCACCGGGGTCACGCAGCGCCGCACGGCGCAGTGGATGGAGAACCAGATCCTCCACCCCGACGTCATGACCCGCGAGGACCCGATCGCGCGCAAGCTCATGGCCGAGATGATGCTCCAGATGCCGAACCAGGGGCTCAAGACGGACGAGGCGCGGGCGGTGATCGAGTTCCTCAAGCACAAGGACCGGGAAGCTGCAGAGTCCCGGGACTAGAGGAGGTCCACGATGAAGCGCTGGATCGGAATCGCTGTGGCAGGCACCGCGCTGGTCGCGCTGGCCCTGTACCTTGCGGGTTGCGCCGGCGGCCGCGCGGCGGGCGGATCCGCAGCCGATAAGGTCTACGTGAAGCCGGGCGAGTACGACGCCTACTACGCGTTCCTCTCGGGCGGCCACCACGGGAACATCTACGTCTACGGGATCCCCTCGTGCCGGCACATCACCACCATCCCGGTCTTCACGCCCGAGCCGGCGGTGGGCTACGGCTACGACGAGGAGTCCAGGGCGATGCTGGGCGGCCGCACCTGGGGCGACGCGCACCACCCGGGCTTCTCCGAGACCAACGGCGACTACGACGGCCGCTGGCTGTTCATCAACGACATGGTGAGCGCGCGCATCGCCCGGATCGACCTCAAGGACTTCAAGACCAGGCAGATCTTCGGGCCCATCCCGAACCTGTCCGCCGCCCACGCCTGCCCGTTCCCCACGCCGAACACCGAGTACGTCTTCGCCGCGTCCCGCTTCTCCGTGCCGGTGCCGAACCGGCCGGTGAAGGTGGAGGACTACGGCAAGGACTTCCACGGCATCATCGCCGGCGTCAAGGTGGACCCCAAGGACGGCACCATGTCCCTGGGCTTCGAGATCCTGATGCCGCCGTTCGACTGGGACCTGGCCGACGCCGGCAAGGGTCCGAGCCACGGCTGGACGTTCTTCACCTGTTACAACAGCGAGAAGGCCTACGACTCGCTCGAGGTCAAGGCCTCGCAGCACGAGATGGATTACGTGGCGGCGGTGGACTGGCGCGCGGCGCAGAAGGCGGTGGACGAAGGCAAGGCCAGGCCGGTCGGCGGGGCTCCGGTGCTCGACCCCAAGCAGGTCAAGGGCATCGTCTACCTGATCCCGACCCCCAAGAGCCCGCACGGCGTGGACGTCAACCCCACCGGCGAGTACATCGCGGCATCGGGCAAGCTCCAGGCCGAGGTCACGGTGTTCAGCTTCGCCAAGATGAAGGCCGCCGTGGAGGGCGGCAAGTTCGACGGCGAGGTGGACGGCGTCCCGGTGCTCAAGTACGAGGACGTGCTCGAGGCCAAGGTGCCGGTGGGCCTGGGTCCCCTCCACACCCAGTTCGACGGCAACGGCTACGCCTACACCTCGTTGTTCCTGGACTCGCAGATCGCCAAGTGGAAGGTGGGGGCGCCCTGGAACGTGGTGGACAAGATCGACGTCTACTACTCGATCGGCCACCTCATGGCCTCCGAGGGCGACACGCGGCACCCCACCAGCGAGTACGTGGTGGCGCTGGACAAGCTGTCGAAGAGCCGCTACCTGAACGTGGGCCCCACCCATCCCGAGGCGGCGCAGCTCATTGACCTGCGGGGCCCCAAGATGCAGCTGCTCTACGACTTCCCCACCTACCTCGAGCCGCACTACGCCCAGATGATCAAGGCGGACAAGCTCAAGCCGATCACCGTCTACCCGCTGGAGGAGAACCACAAGCCCGGAGCCATCAAGCGCGCCGAGGACGCGCGCGTGGAGCGCAAGGGGAACCGGGTGGACGTCTACATGCTGGCGGTGCGCACCCACTACACGCCGGACGTCGTGCGCGTCAACGAGGGGGACGACGTCTACTTCCACGTCACCAACCTGGAGCAGGACGACGATATCGCGCACGGCTTCGGCATCCTCTGGTCGAGCTGCAACATGCAGATCGAGCCGGGCGAGACCAAGACCATGCGCTGGAAGGCCGAGAAGGCCGGGGTCATCCCCTTCTACTGCTCGAACTTCTGCAGCGCGCTGCATCAGGAGATGCAGGGGCTGATCGAGGTCCGGCCCCGGGGCACTCCGGTCGCGGCGGTGCAGCGGCCCGAGCCCGCCAGGGTGGCGGAGGTCGCGGCGCTGCTGCAGCGTTGACGGGAAGAGGCCGAACCTGCGGCGGGCCGGTCGCCGGCCGGCCCGCCCGCCGTGATGGAGTGCTGCGATGAGCTACCTGCGAGGGACGTTCTCGCCTTCGAGCCGCTGGTTGATCCTGGGAGCCGCGGTGGTGCTGCTGCCCGTGTTCTTCATCCCGGTCCTGCCCATCTGGACCATGAACCTGTGGGCGCCGCAGTACCCCGAGGGCCTGAAGCTGGTGATCTACTCGCACACCCTCAAGGGGGACCTCCAGAAGATCAACACGCTGAACCACTACGTGGGCATGAAGGCGATCCAGCCGGACGACTTCAAGGAATTCAGCTACCTGCCGCTCGCCCTGACGTTGTTCGGCGTCATGGCGCTGATGGCCGCCCTGGCGAACCGGCGCGCTCCGGCCCTGGTGGGCTGGCTGGCCTTCAGCGTGTTCGCGTTCCTGATGTTCCGCGACTACGCCAGCTGGCTCTACCACTACGGCCACGACCTCGACCCCCGGGCGGCCCTCAAGCTGCCGGCCTTCACGCCGCCCGTCATCGGCTTCGCGAAGATGGCCAACTTCAGGGTCTTGAGCATGCCGGGAGCGGGCTCCTGGCTGCTCTTGGCGGCGTGGGCGCTGGGACCCGTCGGGGCCGTGATGGACTTCCTCGATGCCCGGCGGCGCGCGCGCCGCGCCGCTCCTGGCCCGGCGGCCGCGAGCGCCGCCTAGCTAGGAAGGATGGGCGCGGTGTTCCGCCGGGCCCCGACCCTGGCCGGCGCCGCGGTCCTGCTGGCCTGCGGCGTGCTGCCCGCCA
>JBBIHL010000371.1:0-3641 GCA_037447075.1 Candidatus Eiseniibacteriota bacterium
AGGAGGCGCCGGCATGCCGCGCTGGGGGATGGTCATCGACCTCGACCGCTGCACGGGCTGCGGGGCCTGCGTCGCCGCCTGCAAGGTGGAGAACAACGTCCAGATCGTCGCCCCCGCCGAGGCGGAGCGCGGACGCCGCATGCACTGGCTGCGCCTGCTGGTGGAGACCCGCGGGGACTACCCGGAGGCCGAGCGACGGGTGACGCCCAACCTCTGCATGATGTGCGACAACCCGCCGTGCACCAAGGTGTGCCCGGTGCACGCGACCTACCGCGGCGAGGGTGGCCTGGTCGGTCAGATCTATCCGCGCTGCATCGGCTGCCGCTACTGCATGTCCGCCTGCCCCTACAGCGTGAAGGTGTTCAACTGGGGCGCCCCCGAGTGGCCGGGCGAGATGCGCTCCGTGCTGAACCCCGACGTGTCGCTGCGTCCGGCCGGCGTCGTGGAGAAGTGCACGTTCTGCCACCACCGTCTCCAGGCCGCGGAGGAGAAGGCGCGCGCCGAGAACCGGCCGGTGCGCGAGGCGGACTACCAGCCGGCGTGCGTCCGCAGCTGCCCGGCGGATGCCATGACCTTCGGCGACCTCGACGACGAGCTGAGCCCGGTGGCCCAGCTCGGCCGCAGCGCGCGGGCGGTGCGCGCGCTCGAGCACCTGGGGACCGAGCCCAAGGTCTTCTACCTGGAGAGACGCGATGCGCCGGTTTGAGCCGGACGGAAGGCGGGATCCCGACCTGTTCCGCCCGATCGAGCGGCCGACCCGAGGGTTCTACCTCGCCCTGTGGCTGCTCGCCGCCGTCGTCGCGCTCGCGCTCGCCCTCTACGTCCGCCAGGTGATGATGGGCCTCGCGGTCACGGGCATGATGCAGCCCGTGACCTGGGGCTTCTACATCGTCAACTTCGTGTTCTTCATCGGCATCAGTCACGCCGGCACGCTGATCTCGGCCATCCTGCGGATCACCCAGGCGGAGTGGCGGCGCCCGATCACCCGCATGGCCGAGGTCATCACCGCCATCGTGCTGGCGATCGGCGCGCTCCACCCCATCATTGACCTGGGGCGGCCCGACCGCGTCGCCAACGTGTTCCTGTTCGGCCGCCTGCAGTCGCCGCTGCTGTGGGACGTCACCAGCATCAGCGCCTACTTCGCGGCCAGCACCGTCTACCTCTTCCTGCCGCTCATCCCCGACATCGCCATGCTGCGGGACCGCGGCACCCGGCCCCGGTGGCTGTACGAGTTCATGGCGTGGGGGTGGCAGGGAACGCCGCGGCAATGGAAGGTGCTCGACCGCGCGATCAACATCATGATGATCGTGGTCGTGCCGGTGGCGGTGTCGGTGCACACGGTCATCTCCTACATCTTCGCGATGACCCTCCAGTCCGGATGGCACAGCACGATCTTCGGCCCCTACTTCGTGGTCGGGGCGATCTTCTCCGGGATCGCGGCGCTGTTCGTGGCGATGATCGCGTTCCGCAGCGCCTTCCACCTCCAGGGCTACCTCAAGCTCGTCCACTTCCAGCAGCTCGCCAAGCTGCTCCTGGCGATGGCGGTGATCTGGGGCTACTTCACGTTCTGCGAGTACCTGACCGGCTACTACGGCGGGGAGCCGGAGGAGATGAAGACGCTGCTCTACAAGCTCGCCGGGCGCTACGCGCCGTTCTTCTGGACCATGGTCGGGTGCAACTTCGTCATCCCCGTGCTGCTGCTGAGCTTCAGACGCTTCCGGACCATCGCCGGGATCCTGGTCTCGTCCATCGCCGTGCTGGTGGGCATGTGGCTGGAGCGCCTCATCATCGTCGCGCCCACCCTGGAGAACCCGCGCATGCCGTTCCCGGGCCGCCTCTACGTCCCCAGCTTCACCGAGGTTGGCCTCTTCGTCGGGGCGCTGGCGCTCTTCGCCCTCGGCTTCGCGCTGTTCGCGAGGTTCTTCCCGATCGTCTCGGTGTGGGAGGTCCAGGAGGGGCGCGCCCTGGGCAAGCAGGAGACGGAGGAGCGCGTGGCCTCGTACCAGCCTGAGGAGGAGGCGGCGCATGCCTGACGGCAAAGCGCGCGGCCCATGGTCCGGGCGCGCGACCCGCGCGCTCCAGGCGCTCTCGATCGTCCTGATGTGGGCGTTCCTGGCCGGGGCCGTCACCTGGATCGTGAACGTGGTGCGGGTGGCCCACTCCCTGGGCGACGCGCTCACCGCCTCGGTGGGCATCAGCCTGGTGGCGATCCCGGTCTACACCCTGGTCGCCTCGGTCCTCACCTACGTGTTTTTCGGCCTCCAGCGCGGCCGGCGCGGACCGGAGGGGTGATGGGCGGCCCCGGAGCCCGGAAGGGCGGCGCGCTGCTCGCGTGGCTCGCGGCGCTGGCCGTCGCGACGTCGAGCCACCTTCCGTGGGCAGGAGGCGCTGCGGCTGCGCCCACCGCCGCGGTCGCGACCCGGGCTCGAACGGCGCCGGGCGCGGCGACGGCGCGCCCGGTCCTGCCTCGCTTCCCGAACGTGGATGCGGGGCGCGAGCTGATCCTCCGCAAGGGATGCGTCAACTGCCACGGCATCCTCGGCCCCGGAGGCCGCCAGGGGCCCGACCTGCTGCGCGCGGCGCGCGGCAAGGGTCCGCCCGAGCTGCTGGCCGCGATGTGGAACCACATCCCGCAGATGGTGCAGTCCCTGCTCGCCGGCGAGCGGCTGCCTGCGCTCTCGGCCGGCGAGCTGCGCGACCTGGTGGGCTACCTGAGCTTCGTCAACTACCTCGGCGACCCCGGCGACCCCGAGCGGGGCGGCGTCCAGCTCGCGGAGATGCCGTGCCTCGCCTGCCACGACCTGGGACAACGGGGGCAGATCGGGCCGGCCCTGGTCCGGTCCGACCGGGCGGCCGCTCCGGTGGGGCTGGTGGCCGACATCTGGAATCACTACCCGGGGATGAGCGCCGCGCTTCGCGACCGGGGATTGCCCTGGTTCCAGTGGAGCGGTGAGCTCGTCACCAACGTTTCGAGCTACCTGCGCCGCCTGGTCCCGGCTCCCGCGCACGCCCCGTTGCTCGCTCCGGGCGACCCGGAGGAGGGCGCGAGGCTCTTCGTGCGGCTGGGCTGCGCATCCTGCCACGGCCCCCAGGGAAGGTCCTGGGTCGCGCTCGCCCGCGAGGCGGGCCGCCGCAGCGGCGCCGAGAACGGCGCGGCGCTGCTCCGCCACCTGCCGACGCTCGAGCGCGGGACCCGTCGCGTCGGCACGGCGCTGCGGCCACTCCCGGAGAAGGCCATGGCCGACCTGCTCGCCTACCTGGGCCTGGCGGGCGCGGAGCTGGCCGGGGGGGATGCGGCGAAGGGCCGGGCGGTGTTCGAGCGCAAGCGCTGCCACGATTGCCACGCCCTGCCCGGCGAGAAGCCCGGGATCGGACCCGACGTGGCGGCGATGCCGGCCGGCGCCGACCCCTACGAAGCCGCGGCCCTGATGCTCCAGCACGCGCGCGACATGAAGCTCGCGACGGAGCTCAAGCAGATTCCCTGGCCCCGCATGGAATCCGAAGAGCTGCTGGACCTCTATGCGTTCCTCTCGCGGGTGGAAGAGCGGTAGCCGCCGCTCCGGCGACGGGGCACTGCGCCCGCCTTCCGCGGGCGGAGCGCACGCCCCGCGCCCGAGCCCGGGCGCCTGGCTCGCGACGGC
>JBBIHL010000372.1:0-3371 GCA_037447075.1 Candidatus Eiseniibacteriota bacterium
CGATCCCGATCCGGCTGTTCACGATGATCCGAGGTTGCTGTTCACGATGGTCCGATCCAGGTGTTCACGATGGTCCGACGCACGCACCGTCCCCTAACTTCGGAAGAGATGATGTCCCTAAATTTAGACAGCGTAGCGCACGGGCCCGAGCCGGTGGCCGAGGCCCTCACCCGCCGCCTTCCAGGGCCTGCTGCACCCCCTCGAGCAGCGCGTCGTGCAGCGATCCCACCAGCTCGCCCAGCGCACCGGGCGCATGGGCCGCTTCTCCCGCCCCGAGCATACGGGCCGCCGCGGCAAGGCCCAGCGCCCGCGCCACCCGGGGGTCGCCCCCGCGCGACTCCTTCTGCCCCAGCTCCCCGTATTCCTGGTAGCGCTGCGCGATCCGGGCGCGGCGTGATTCCAGCTCTGCCTCGCCGGCGCAGTCGGCCCGCAACTGCTCGAGCACCGCCTCGTGGAAGGCGTCGAGCGCGCGGCCCGACTCCGCGCCGAACCCGCCCCCCGCCACCAGCGCGCGCACGCAGGCGTAGAGCGCGAAGCACTCCCACTCCTGCCGCGCGCGCTCGCGCGCGGCCCGGTCGGCCGGCGGCAGCAGCCCCGATTCCTCGAGGTCGCGAAAGAGCCCGGGCGCCACGGAAGCGTAGAGCGCGGCCGCCTTCCGGCCGCGCTCCCCGGGGTCACGGATCATGGCGTGAGCCGGCCCCGCCGTCCGAGGCGGGGCGCTCCCCTCACGAGGGCGGGTTGGTGCTCCAGTCGTAGAAGCCGCGGCCCGTCTTGCGGCCGTGCCGCCCGGCCAGCACCATGCGCTTCAGGAGCGGCGGCGGCGCGAAGCGCGGCTCCTTGAACTCGCCGAACATGATCTCGGCGATGTAGTAGGTGGTGTCGAGCCCCACGTAGTCGGTGAGGAACAGCGGGCCCATGGGGTAGCCGCAGCCCAGCTTCATCGCGTTGTCAATGTCGTCGCGGCTCGCCAGCCCCTGCTCGTAGACCCGGATGGCGTCGAGCATGTAGGGCACGAGCAGGCGGTTGACCACGAAGCCCGGCGCGTCGGGCGCGGTCACCACGGTCTTGCCGATCTTGGCGCACCATTCGGCCGCCGCCCGGTAGCTGGCGTCGCTGGTCTGGAGCGTGCGCACCACCTCGACCAGCTTCATGAGCGGGACGGGGTTGAAGAAGTGCAGCCCGAGCACCTTGTCGGGACGCCGGGTGAAGCGGGCGATCTCGGTGACGCACAGGCTCGAGGTGTTGGTGGCGAGCAGCGCGTCGGGCCGGCACGACTGGTCGAGCGACTGGAACAGCTCGCGCTTCACCTGGATGCTCTCGGTCACCGCCTCCACCACCAGGTCGCAGTCCGCCAGGTCCTTGAGCTCGGTTGTGCCCTTGAGGTTCCCGAGCGTCTTCTCCATGTCGGCCGCGGTCAGCTTCCCCTTGTCCACGCCGCCCTGCAGGAACTTCCGGATGGAGCCCATGCCCTTGTCGAGCAGCTCCTTCGAGACCTCGCGCACCACGGTGGGGAAGCCCGCCTGGGCGCTCACCTGCGCGATGCCGCTGCCCATCAGGCCGCAGCCCACCACGCCGACCTTCTGGATGGCCATGGAAGTATCGCCTCCGCGTTCGCTGTCTTCGGGGAATGGCGTCGGGGGTCGGGAGAGGACGCCAGGATACGGGAGTGGAGCGAACGCGGCAAGGCGAGGAACCGGCAGGCGCCGGCCCTCACGTCCGGCCGAAGTCGTCCTCGGCCGCGCTCTCCTGCGGCTTGCGGTCTTCCCAGTGGTGCTTGATGACCCGCGCCTCGGCGATGAACACCACCTCCTCGGCCACGTTGGTGGCCAGGTCCGCCACGCGCTCCAGGTTGCGCGCCACCGTGATGAGCTCCATGGCCCGGGTGATGGTGGCGGGGTTTTCGAGCATGAACGAGAGCAGCTCGCGGAAGAGCTGGCGGTTCAGCGCGTCCACCTCGTCGTCGCGCCGCACCAGCCGGCGGGCCGCGGCGGCGTCGCCCCGCACGAAGGCGTCGAGCGCCTCGTGCAGCATGCCGGCGGCCAGCTCGGCCATGCGCGGGATGTCCACCAGGGGCTTGAGCGGCGGCTCCCCGGCCAGCCGCAGCGCGCTCCCCGCGATGTTCACCGCGTGGTCGCCCACCCGCTCGAGGTCGTTGGTGATCTTCAGCGCCGAGGTGATGAAGCGCAGGTCCACCGCCATGGGCTGCCGCAGCGCCAGCAGGCTGATGCTGCGCTCGTCGAGCTCGATCTCCAGCTGGTCCACGAGCTTGTCGTCCGCGAACACCTCGCGCGCCAGCTCGGCGTCCCGCCGCTTCACCGCCTCCACCGACTTGTGCACGATGGCCTCGGCGCGCCCGCCCATGTGGAGCAGCCGCTCCTTGAGCGCCGCCAGCTGTTGGTCGAAGTGCCGTTCCACTCGTAGCCTCCCGGGTCCGCGACCGGTGATCAGCCGAAGCGCCCCGTGATGTAGTCCTCGGTGAGCTTCTGGCGCGGGCTGGTGAAGAGCCGCGGGGTGTCGTCCATCTCGATCAGCTCGCCCGCCAGCAGGAAGGCCGTGCGGTCCGACACCCGCGCCGCCTGCTGCATGTTGTGCGTGACGATCACGATGGTGTAGCGGCGCTTGAGGTCCAGCATCAGCTCCTCGATGCGCGCGGTCGCCGTGGGGTCGAGCGCCGAGGCGGGCTCGTCCATGAGCAGCACCTCGGGCTCGACCGCCAGGGAGCGCGCGATGCACAGCCGCTGCTGCTGGCCGCCGGAGAGCTGCAGGGCGGAGCGCATGAGCCGATCCTTGACGTCGTCCCACAGCGCCGCCTTGCGCAGGCTCGACTCGACCCGGGCCTCCAGCTCGGCGCGGTCGGCGAGCCCCAGCATGCGCAGGCCGAAGGCCACGTTGTCGAAGATCGTCATGGGGAACGGGTTGGCGCGCTGGAACACCATGCCCACGCGGCGGCGCAGCTCCACCACGTCGGTCGAAGGGGCGAGGACGTCGAGCGCCCCGAAGCGCACGTCACCCTCCACGCGCACCCCGGGGATGAGGTCGTTCATCCGGTTGAAGGAGCGCAGCAGCGTGCTCTTGCCGCACCCGGAAGGACCGATGATGGCGGTGATGCTCAACGAGGGCACGTCGAGCGTGACGCGCTTCAGCGCCTGCGTTTGCCCGTAGAAGAGGCTGAAGTCGCGCGCGCGCAGCGCGGGCTCCGCCGCCGCGGCCGGGGGCGGATCGGCCGTCGTGGCGGGGCGCGGAGCGGTCGCGGTCGCGGCGCCGGGCATCCCGGAACCGGTGCCCGTCATCCCTGCAGGCGGGCCCGCAGCCGGGCGCGCAGGAGCGTGGCGGTGAGGTTGAGCAGCAGCGTGAGCATCAGCAGCACCAGC
>JBBIHL010000372.1:3383-3638 GCA_037447075.1 Candidatus Eiseniibacteriota bacterium
TAGAGGATGGGCTGGGTGGCGTCCACGTCGGGGGACTGCGTGGCCATGACGTAGACATGGTAACCCAGCTCCATGAACTGGTCGGTGGGGGACTTGGGCAGGTAGGGCAGGAAGTAGGCCGCCCCGGTGAACATGATGGGCGCCACCTCGCCGGCGCCGCGCGACACCGAGAGGATCGCTCCGGTCAGGATGCCGGGGAGCGCCTGCGGGAGCAGGACGCGGCGGACGGTCTGCCAGCGCGTGGCGCCGAGGGCC
>JBBIHL010000373.1:0-3634 GCA_037447075.1 Candidatus Eiseniibacteriota bacterium
GCCGGCGCCGCCCCGGGTCACGCGGACGTCGCTCCCGTCCTGCTGGCGCTCATCCTGATCCTGGCCGGCGCCCGCCTGGGCGGGGCGCTGTTCGAGCGCTTCGGCCAGCCGGCGGTGCTGGGGGAGCTGTGCGCCGGCATCCTGATCGGCAACCTGGGCCTGCTGGGCTTCCACCAGCTCGACTCCCTGCGCGACATGCCGGGGGTGGACATGCTGGCCCAGATCGGCGTGGTCTTCCTGCTGTTCGAGGTGGGCCTGGAGTCCGACGTCGAGAAGATGCGCGCCGTCGGCGCCTCGTCCTTGCTGGTCGCCACGCTCGGCGTCGTGGCGCCCTCGCTGCTGGGCTGGGGCGTCGCCAAGCTCTACTTCCCCCACGAGAGCGAGTTCATCCACGCCTTCGTGGGCGCCACGCTGTGCGCCACCAGCGTCGGCATCACCGCGCGCGTGCTCTCCGACCTGAAGAAGGTGGACAGCAAGGAGGGCCAGATCATCCTGGGCGCCGCGGTGATTGACGACGTGATGGGGCTGGTGGTGCTGGCCATCGTGGCCGGGATCATCGAATCGGTGAACCGGGGCACCGATTTCTCCGCCCTCTCGGTGGTGTGGATCGTGCTCAAGGCCTTGGTCTTCCTGGCCGGCGCGCTGTGGATCGGCCGCGTGCTCTCGCCGCACGCCTTCAAGCTGGCCTCGCGGCTGCGGGGCCAGGGCCTGCTGCTCACCACCGCGCTCATGTTCTGCTTCGGGCTCGCCTATCTGGCCGCGGTCATCGGCCTGGCGCCCATCGTGGGCGCGTTCGCCGCGGGCCTCATCCTGGACCCCGTGCATTACCGGGAGTTCACCGAGCGCGGCGAGCACCGCCTGGACGAGCTGATGAAACCCATCGCCACGCTGCTCGTGCCGATCTTCTTCGTGCTGATGGGCATGCGGGTGGACCTGCGGGTCTTCGGCAACACCGCGATCCTCGGGTTCGCCGGGGTGCTCACGCTGGCCGCGATCGCGGGCAAGCAGGTATGCTCCCTGGGCGTGCTGGAGAAGGGGGTGGACCGGTTGGCGGTGGGGCTGGGGATGATCCCGCGCGGCGAGGTGGGGCTGATCTTCGCCGGGATCGGCACGACCCTTATGGTGCGGGGCGAGCGCGTGATTGACGACGCGGCCTTCAGCGCGGTGGTGGTGATGGTGGCGATCACCACGGTGGTCACGCCGCCGCTGCTGGTCTGGAAGCTGCGGCAGGGCGACCGCCCGCAACGGCCGGCGAAGGCGTAGCGGGTGCCTCGCAGCCGGATGACGCCCGCGCGCTTGTCCCTCCGGCACGCTTGGCCGCGCATCCTGCGCGGCCGCGCTCTATCCTCGGCGCGCTCCGCTCATCCCGCGCTCCGCGCGCCTCCGGACGGCCGTTCGGGACAAGCGCGCTGGGCGTCCTCCGCCGGGGCCGCTACTTCGGCTCCGGCAGCTCGGTGGGGCGGGCCTCCATCGCGCGCAGCTCGCCGCCGCGCAGCACCGTGAGCCCCACCCGCTCGCCCACCGGGTGGCGGCCCAGCTCCCGCTGCAGGTCGTCGGCGGTGTGGATGCGCGCCGCTCCCAGCTTCACGATCAGGTCGCCCGGCCGCACCCCCGCGCGCGAGGCCGCCGTGTCGGGATGCACGTCCGAGACCAGCACCGCGGTCCTTCCCTCCAGCTGGTGGCGCAGCGCCACCTGGCGCGGCAGGTTCACGGTCTGCCCCGAGACTCCCAGGTAGGCGCGCCGCACCCGCCCTTCGTGGATGAGCTGCGAGACCACCCACTTCGCGGTGTTGACCGGGATGGCGAAGCAGATGCCCTGCGAGCCGGCGATGATCGCGGTGTTGATCCCGATCACCTGGCCGCGCGCGTCCACCAGCGGACCGCCCGAGTTGCCGGGGTTCAAGGCCGCATCGGTCTGGATGATGTTCTCCATCAGGCGTCCGGTCTCGGCCCGCAGCGTGCGCCCCAGCGCACTCACCACCCCGGCGGTCACGGTGGCCTGGAATCCGAGCGGGTTGCCGATGGCCACCACCAGCTGGCCCACCCGCAGCACCGACGAGTCGCCCAGCGTGGCGGCGGAGAGTCCCGAGTCTGAGGTCTGCAGCACAGCCAGGTCGCTGTGCGGGTCGTCGCCGATCACCCGGGCCGGCAGGGCGCGGCCGTCCGGGAAGCGCACCTCGATGCGGTCGGCCTTGCGCACCACGTGGCTGTTGGTGAGCAGGTAGCCGTCGGGGGCGATCACCACGCCGCTCCCGGCGCCGCGCAGCTCCGCGATGCCGCGGCGCTGCAGCCGGTCGGGCGCCGGACGGGCCATGGCCACGCTGGCCACCGCGGGAGCCACCTGCTCCACCACGCGGGTGACGATCTGCGAGTAGGCATCAAGCGCCGCCTCTTCCTCCGGCGGGGAGGCCGAAGGAGGCTGTTGCGCGTCGTTCCCGCCGAGAATCCTCAACACGTCCATCATGCGCTCCTTCGAATGGCGCCGTGCGGCAGCAGGGCGTGCACCCCGCACACGCCGTTGACCATCTGCGTCACCCGCAGGTCCACGCTCACGCTCGCCAGCGCGAGCGCGTCCTTGCGCTCCAGCGCGTGTTGCTCGCCCAGCAGCGCGAGCATCTCCTCCACGGCCCGGTGCGCGGCCTCCTGCAGGTCGGCGTCGAACCCGAACGTGAGCCAGCCCGCCGGCGTGTGGGCGCGCGGGGTGCGCAGCGCGAGGTCGTCGCGCAGCGCGAGGCGCAGCTCCACCCGCTCCATGGGGCACTCGATGCCCTGGCTGCTCACCTCCCCGTCGCCTTGCGCGGCGTGGCCGTCCCCCACCGAGAAGCGCGCGCCGGGCACCGGGACCGGCAGGTAGAGCGTGCTGCCCGCCACCAGCTCCTTGCAGTCCAGGTTGCCTCCCCACACGCGGGGCGGCCAGGTGGGGTGGACCCCCGGCTCGGGCGGGGGCATGCCCATCACCCCCAGGAACGGGCGCAGCGCGACCACGTGCCCGTGCTGGTCGCACGCGGTCCCCGCCTCGGGGTCGAGCGTCCAGCGCAACAGGCGGCCCTCGCCCTCGGCCACGCCCAGGCGCTGGTTGAGCGGGCTCGGCCATCCGCCCGCCCAGGTCCAGCCCCACGCCCCGGGCCGCACCTCCACGATCTGCACCTCCAGGGTCATGCCCGGGCGCGCGCCCCGGACCTCCACCGGCCCGCACAGGGCGTGGCCCGCGTCGCGGGTGCCCGGCTCCCGCGGGAACTTCCTGCGCTCTTCGGGCGAGCCGGGCGTGTGCGGCTCCAGCCCCCAGCCCGCGTCCAGCGTGCGGTAGCGCACGGTGTCGCCCGAGTCCACGGCGACCACCGGCGGCAGCTCGGGGGAGAAGTGCCCGTGCAGGGTGCGCCGCTCGGGCTCGATCATGTGAAGCGCCATCCCATCCTCCGCGGCCGGGGTCCCGCCCGTGTCCGAGTCCCTTTGATGCCCCAACCCCGCGGATGGCCCCATGGGCCGCTAGGCGCACCCGCCCCGTTGCGCTAGGCTCCCGCGGTCAACGGCACCCGTCCGGCCGCCCAGCCCCGGAGGTCCAACATGAACCCCCAGCGTCCCATCCTCGTCTCGCTGGCGGTCATCGCATGGGTGACTCGTTTCATTCACCACC
>JBBIHL010000374.1:0-3632 GCA_037447075.1 Candidatus Eiseniibacteriota bacterium
TAGCGCCGCGCGCTGCGGTCCCAGGAGAAGTCCTGGGCCATGCCATTGGCGACCAGCGCACTCCAGCGGTCGGGGTGGCGGTGGGCGTCGAGCGCCCGCCCCAGCGCGCCCAGCATCGCCCCCGCCTCGTAGGGCTCGAAGCGGAAGCCGGTGCCCGCGCGCGTCTCGGCGTCGAACTCGGTCACGGTGTCGGCCAGGCCCCCGGTCGCCCGCACCACGGGCACGGTGCCGTAGCGCATGCTGTACATCTGGTTGAGCCCGCAGGGCTCGTAGCGGGACGGCATCAGGAACAGGTCCGCGCCGGCCTCGATCAGGTGCGCCAGCGGGTCGTCGAAGCCCACGCTGAAGGAGACGCGCTCCGGGTGCTCGCGGGCCAGGCGCTCGAACAGGGCCTGGTAGCGGCCGTCGCCGCGCCCGAGCACCGCCCAGCGCAGCTCCCGGCGCATCAGCTCGGCCGCGGCCCGCTCGAAGAGGTCGAATCCCTTCTGGTCCACCAGGCGCGAGATGACGCCGGCGATCGGCCAGCCGGGCTCGCGTCCCGCCCAGCCGGCGCGGGCGGCGAGCGCCTCGCGGCAGGCGTGCTTCCCGGCCAGGTTTCCGGGGCGGTAGCGCGCCGGCAGGTTGGGGTCGCGGCTCGGATCCCAGGTCTCGGTGTCGATGCCGTTCAGGATGCCCACCAGGTCGCGGCCGCGCTGGGCGAGCACCCCTTCCAGCCCGAACCCCTGCTCGCCCGAAGACTGGATTTCCTGCGCGTAGCGCGGGCTCACCGTGCTCACCACGTCCGAGAACAGGATGCCCACCTTCATGAGGTTGAGCTGGCCCCAGAACTCGAAGGGGCTGCCCGGCCGCAGGTGGGAGGCGGGGAAGCCGGCCCGCTCCAGCAGCGGTGCCGGGTACATCCCCTGATAGCCCAGGTTGTGGATGGTGAAGAGGGACGCGGTGCGGGCGAAGGCGATCTCGCCGCGATAGTGGGTGCGCAGGAAGCAGGGGGCCATGGCGGTCTGGTGGTCGTTGGCGTGCAGGATGTCCCAGGCCCCGTCCAGCCACTTCATCGCCTCCAGGCAGGCGCGCGAGAAAAACAGGAAGCGCTCGCCGTTGTCGGGATAGCCGCGCCCCGAGTGCGGATCGTCGTAGATACCGGGGCGGTCGAAGTAGCGCCCCTGGCCCAGGTGGTCCACCAGGTAGACGCGCGCCCGCCGGCCGGGCAGGGCCGCCTCGAGCAGCAGGGCGGGCTCCCGGGCGTGGCCGAAGGGGACCTCCAGGCGGGCGCGCTCCCGGGGCGGGGCGGGCAGCGCCAGGCCGGCGTAGCGGGGCAGGAACACGCTGACGTCGTGGCCCCGGCGCGAGAGGGCCTCCGGCAGGGCGCCCAGCACGTCGCCCAGGCCGCCGACCTTGGCGAGCGGCGACATCTCCGCCCCGAGCACCGCGACGCGGCAGGTCGGCAGCGCCATCCGGCCCCGGGGTTCCGGCTGCGCCGCGCCGCTAGCCGGCCGCCGAGTACTCGCGCAGGAAGTGCGCGGCGTCCTCGGGCGCCGTGGGATTGATGTAGAAGCCGCTCCCCATCTCGAAGCCCGCCACCTGGGTGAGCTTGGGGAGGATCTCGATGTGCCAGTGGTAGCTGGGGGAGTCCTCGTCGCCCACCGGGGCGGTGTGGAGCATGAAGTTGTAGGGCGGCGTGTTGAGGGCCCGGTTCAGCCGCTGCAGCACGTCCTTGAGCGCGGCGGCCAGCGCGGGCAGCCACTGCTCCTCGCCCATCTCGAACGAGGCGTCGTGCTGGGCCGGCAGCAGCCAGGTCTCGAACGGGAAGCGTGGGGCGTAGGGCTCGATCGCCAGGAAGTGCTCGTTCTGGAGCACCAGCCGCCGCCCCAGGTGGTCGGAGGTCTCCTGGTGGATGATGTCGCAGAACACGCAGCGCTCCTTGAGATCGTAGTAGCGCCGGGACCCTTCCAGCTCCTCCTGGATCTGCTTGGGGATGATCGGGGTGGCGATGAGCTGGGCGTGAGGATGCTCGAGCGAGGCGCCGGCCGCCTCGCCCAGGTTCTTGAAGATGAGGATGTAGCGGAACCGGCGATCGCGCTTGAGGTCGTTGATGCGCTCGCGGAACGCCCACAGCACGCCCTGGATGTGCTCCACCGTCTGCTCGGCCAGGTCGCGGTCGTGGTCGGCGCTCTCGATGATCACCTCGTGGGCGCCAATGCCGTTCATCATGTCGTAGAGCCCCTCGCCGCGCCGGTCGAGGGCCCCCTCGATCTGCAGGGCCGGGAACTTGTTGGGGACCACCCGCGTGCTCCAGCCGGGCGTGTTGGCCGCGTTGCCGTTCTGCCGGTAGGCGAGCAGCTCGGGCGGGGTCTTGTCCTCGTTTCCCGGACAGAAGGGGCACGACGGGCTCTTGCGGGCGGGGGAGCGCTTGCCGAAGTCGTGCGGCCGGCGGCTGCGCTCGGTCGAGATGATCACCCACCGCCCGGTCACGGGGTCCTTGCGAAGCTCGGGCATACCGTCTCCCTCACGAAAGCGGCTGGGGCCGCCGCCCGTCCGTGGTCGCGACGCCGAACCCCAGCCTCGAGAGCCGCAGAAGTCTAGGAATCCCGCCTCCGTCCGTCAAGA
Source organism: Candidatus Eiseniibacteriota bacterium (assembly GCA_037447075.1). Lineage (GTDB taxonomy): Bacteria > Eisenbacteria > RBG-16-71-46 > RBG-16-71-46 > RBG-16-71-46 > JBBIHL01. The sequence goes on from JBBIHL010000374.1 coordinate 2,605, forward strand.
ATGGCGCGCCTCTCCCCCGGCCGCGAGCGCAGCGGCGGCCGGGCGTTTCATGCGCTTGTTACATGGGCGCCCGAGCGTTCGCCGGCGCTCCGTTCGAAGGCCTCGCGCAGGGCACGCTCGTCGGCCGGCCCCAGCGGGCGGTGGCGGCGTCCCATCACGGCGCGCGCCGTGCCCAGGAAGGCGTCGAAGCGGTACTCCACGCTGCGGCGACCGTCCCACCAGGAGAACGGCGGCAGCCACTTGGGGCTGATCGCGCCGCCGCCGAACAGGTTGCAGGCCGTCCCCACCACCGCGCCCGTGGCGAGCAGGGTGCCGATCGAGGTCTTGGTGTGGGCGCCGAGCATCGAGCCCAGCTTGGTGAGACCGCTGTCCTCTTCCCGGCCCCCCGGGTAGACCCGCACCGGGCCGTAGTTGTTCTTGAGGTCGCTGGTGGTGGTGAGGGCGCCCAGGTTGGTCCACTCCCCGATCCAGCTGTGCCCGACGAAGCCCTGGTGGCGCTTGTTCGACCATCCCTGGAAGATGGCCGTGTCCACCTCGCCCTGGATGCGGCAGCCGGGCCCCAGCGTGGAGGCGCCCACCAGCCCGCCCAGCAGCCACGTGTCCCGCCCCACGACGCACGGGCCGTAGACCACGGTGTGCGGGACCACCCACGCGCCGCGCTCGATGCGCACCGGACCCGAGCGCGCGTCGATCACCGCGAAGGCGTCCACGCGCGCGCCCGCCTCCACCACCACGCGCCCCTCCTCGTAGAGCGCGGCCAGGCGGTGGAGGTCCCCCTCCCGGAGCGGCCGCTGCGCGGCCAGATCGGCGGCCAGCAGGTCGCTGTTCCAGGCGATGAGCCGCCAGGGCCGATCCAGCCAGCGCGCGCCCACCGGGAGGATGGTCGCGTCCAGCCGCTGCAGATGGCGGTCGAGCGCGCCGCCTCCCAGCCCCGGGGCGAGCCGCGCGTAGGGCACGCGGGCTGCCGCCACCCGCTCCCCGCTCACGAAGATGGCGGGGCCCGGCTGGCCGCGCGCGCCGGCGAGCCA
>JBBIHL010000375.1:0-3618 GCA_037447075.1 Candidatus Eiseniibacteriota bacterium
CCCCGGCGGCCCCGGCGCGGGCCCCGCGCACGCCGGCCGAGATCGCCGCTCGTCTGGCCGCCGGCCCGCACGCCGGCGAGTGCGGTCGCTGTCACTCCCAGCACGCCGAGGGGCAGCCCGGACCCTACGAGCACGCCCTCATCGGTCCCGACGACAACACCCTGTGCGACGGTTGCCACACGCAGCCCTGGGCGGGCGGCAGCTACGGGGGCACCTGGCTCTACGCCGGCTCGGCCCACGGCTCCAGCCTGTCGGCGGTGTGGCCGGGCCCCTGCCGCCGCCGCGCGTCGAGGCCGGGGCGGCGGGCAAGTGCCTCAACTGCCACGATCCGCACGGCTGGAAGGACGCCGGCGGCGAGATCCCAGGCCTCGCGCTCGCGCGCGAGGAGGCGCTGTGCCTGAACTGCCACGACGGCTCCCCCGCCGCCTCGAACATCCGCGCCGACGCGCAGAAGGCGTTCCGCCATCCGACCACCGACCTCGCCGGCCGCCACGGCGGGCCGTCGGAGTCCTCGCCTTCCGACTTCGCCATCTCGCCCGTTAACCGGCGCCACGCCGAGTGCGAGGACTGCCACAACCCGCACGCGGCCCGGGGGGACGGGCCGCTCCCGCCGCCCGCGCCCGCCCAGTCGAAGCGCAACCTGGGGGCGAGCCGCGTGAGCGTGCTCAACGGCCCGGCGGGCAGCCCGCCGGCCTACGCGTTCATCCCGGGGGCCGACAGCCTCACGGCCCCGGTGACCGAATACCAGCTGTGCTTCAAGTGCCACTCCTCGTGGACGGTGCAGCCCGCCGGCCAGACCGACCTGGCCCGGGTGCTCAATCCCAACAACCCCTCCTACCACCCGGTCGAGGCCCCCGGGGCGAACCCCGGCATCAGCCCGCTGGCCTTCGTGGCTGGCTGGAGCCCGCTCGCCTACACGGCGTGCGGCGACTGCCACGGCAGCGACTTGGGGGTGCGCGGTCCCCACGGCTCCAGCTACCGCTACATCCTGCGGCGGCCCTACACCGCATCGGCGGCGCGGCGCACCATGACCTCGGACGAGCTGTGCTTCGCCTGCCACGCCTACGGCGTCTACGCCGACCGCTCCTCGCCCCAGGCCATGCGAGCGGCCTCGCGGTTCAATCGCCCCAACTCGGACCAGGGGCACGCAGAGCACGTGGACAACCATCAGGTGCCCTGCTACGCGTGCCACGCCACCCACGGCTCCACCGCGCTCCCGCACCTGATCGCGACCGGGCGCACGCCCGGCATCCTCACCTACGCCGAGACCCCGACCGGCGGCACGTGCGCGCCCACCTGCCACGGCAGCGAGTCCTACACGGTGAACTATGCGCGTTGAGCGGGCGCGGGCGACGGGCGGCGGGCGCGCGGCGCCGCCGATCGCGCTGGCCGCGGCCTGCGCGCTGGTCGCCTCGCCGGCCAGGCCCCAGGGGGTCACCGGCAACGTCCAGGTGCAGTTCCAGCGGGTGGAGCAGCCGCTCCTGCTCCTGGACCCGGACGGCACCACCCGGAGGTCCACCGCGATCCGCGAGCTGTGGAACTCGACCTTCGAGGTCAACCACTCCATCCAGCCGCGGCCCGACCTGAGCGTGTTCAGCCAGCTGCGCCTGAACCAGGTGACGGCCCCCGGGAGCGCCCAGCGCAGCCAGACCCCCTACGGCACGGTGCGGGTGGCGCACCCCCTGGCCGGCCTCAACGCCTCCTACCGTCCCCGCACCGTGACCGGCACCATCTCGCCCTCCAGCGTCTCGGGTGCGCCGGACGGTCCCTCGCAGAGCGTCACCAGCAAGGACCAGGAGTCGGTGTTGAGCGGCTACCTGGCCCCGGCGCGCCTGCCTCGCATGGACGCCACGTGGGTCCGGCGCCATCGCGACCGGGACATCTTCGGCGCGGAAGAGACCGGGATCACGCGCTCGGCACGCGTGGGCTACGAGCTGCGGGGCCTGAACCTGCGCGGCGGCTACGGCGACCTGGCGCGCGAGACCGCGGGCACCGCCTCGCCCAGGACCTTCCAGCGCACCTGGGACGGCGGCGCCGGGTTCCGGACGAGCCCGGTGCCCGCTCTGTCCCTGGCGATGGACTACGACTACTCGCAGACCCGCCACGGCGAGTCGGGCCGGCGGCAGGAGCTCACGCGCGCCCACGCCGGCACCCTCACCGGGACGCTGCGCCGGTCGCGGCGCGCCGGGCTGAACCTCTCCTACGCCCTCCGGCGCACGCAGATCGAGAACGCCATCCGCTCGGAGGTCGCCAACCAGGAGGGTTCGCTGCTCTACGACTACGCGCCTTCGCCCGCGGCGCGGCTGACCGGGGGCGGCGGCTTCCGTAGCCTCCCCGCCGCCGACGGCACCGGCTGGCAGCGCTACGCCACCGCCCTGGCCTCCGCCGAGGGGAACGTCCGGCCCGGCTGGCGCGGGAATGCCGGGGCGTCGCTCACGACCTACTGGGACACGGGGAAGCGGCCCTACGCCCTGCAGACCTTCCGCGCGGGGTCGCGCTTCACCCTCCGCCGGGGGCTCGAGCTCAACGGGGACCTGCGGGTGAGCGCCAGCAGCGACTCGGCGGCCCGGGGCACGGGGTCGGTGACCCAGGGCTCGGCCGGCGTGCAGGCCGCGCCCTTCCGCACGCTCCAGCTGACCTACGCGCTGCGCGGCTACGCCGCGGGCTCCCGCCCGTTCGGCGGCGGCACGCGATCGCGTTCCCACGCCCTGGACCTGCGCTGGCGGCCCTTGCCGACCCTGGAGCTGTACGGCAGCCTGTCCCGCACCGGAGCGCTGCCCCGCAACGACCCCCGGGTCACCACGCGGCAGGTGAACCTGCAGTGGCGCCCGCACGGGGCCCTTCAGCTGTCGGGCTTCTACACGCGGAGCGACCAGCCGCGGCTCGAGGCCGTGGCCAACCGCCTCGAGGGGCAGGAGTTCGCGGGCGGCCGGGTGCTCGCGGCCTTGAATCGGAGCTGGTCGCTCAACGGCGGGCTCGGCGTCGCCAATCCCGGCCGGTGGAACGAGTCCAGGCAGTACGACGCGGCGCTGACCATGAGGTTCGGGAGGTAGTGATGGTGCGCGGAGGCGTGCGCGGAGGCGGGCTGGCGGCGGCCATCCTCCTGGGGCTGGCCGGCTGCGCGGCCCCGGCCCGCCTCTACGTGAACCCGCAGGCCGACCTGTCCTACTACCGCAAGGTCGCGGTGCTGCCCTTCACCAACTTGAGCGGGTACGGCCTGGCCGGCGAGCGGCTCACGCGCGCCTTCGTCACCGAGCTGATCATCGCGGACCGCTTCCAGGTGGTGGAGCCGAGCGAGTTCTGGACCGCGCTGGAGGCCCTGGGCGCCGAGCCCGACGTGGAGGGCCGGGTGGACCCGCAGAAGCTCAAGGACACCGCCGCCAGGATCGAGGCTACCGGGGTCATCCGCGGGGCCGTGACCGAGTACCAGATGCAGCGGTTCGGGCAGGAGGAGTTCCCCGTGCTGAGCTTCGACGCCGAGCTGCTGGACGCCGCCACCGGCAACGTCGTGTGGCGCGTCTCGATCAGCAAGAAGGGCAAGGGACGCATCCCGCTGGGCGGCTCGAGCACGCGCACCCTGGGCAGCCTCACCCAGCGGGCCTGCGCCCAGGCCGTGGC
>JBBIHL010000376.1:0-3615 GCA_037447075.1 Candidatus Eiseniibacteriota bacterium
CTCGCCGTCGCGCACCAGGGCCTCGGCCCGCGCCCGGTCGAGCGGCCGCTCCGCCGCCCCCTCGGGCGCCCCCCGAGGGCGGGCCGCCACCACCACGCGCAGCCCCTTCTCCCGCTGCAGCGCCCCCACCAGCCGGCGGCTCGCCTCGGTGGTGTCCTCGTTCGCCACCGCCACCCGCACCCGCGAGGTGACCCCGCGCCCCTGGCGCCCGAACACGCCGGCGAAGATGGAGAAGAACGCGATGGGCAGGAAGAACGTCATGGCCTGCACCACGCGGTCGCGGCGCAGGGTGGTGAAGGCGATGCGCAGGAGCGTGCCGATCATTCGCGCAGCTCCCGGCCGGTGAGGTGGATGAACACGGCGTGCAGGCTGGGGCCGCGCACGTCCACGTCGAGCACCTTGCAGCCCGCCCGCTCGACCACGCCCAGCAGCGCGGGCAGCTCGCCCGCCACGTCCTTCACCTGCGTGCGCAGCGTGGCGCCGCCCGAATCGGTGTCGAACCCGGGCAGCGGCTGCCGCGGCGCGCGGTCCAGGTGCAGCGTCACGCGCCGGTGGCTGCCGACGGTGCGCTCCACCAGCTCCGCCAGCGTGCCCGAGGCCTTCAGCTCGCCGTGGTCAATGACCACGATGCGGTCGCAGCGCGCCTCGGCCTCCTCGAGCTGGTGCGTGGTGAGCATCAGCGACGCGCCCTCGGCGCGGAGCGACTGGAGCATGTCGTAGATGCGCTCGCGGCTCTGCGGGTCCACGCCCACCGTGGGCTCGTCGAGCAGCACCACCTTGGGGTGGTGCAGCACCCCGCAGGCGAGGTTGAGCCGCCGGCGCATGCCGCCCGAGAAGCGCTTCACCGGCTCGCGGGCGCGGTCCGCGAGCCCGGTCCACTCCAGAGCCCAGGCCACGCGCGAGGCCAGCTCGGAGGCGGGCACTCCGTGGAGGCGTCCCCACACCTCCAGGTTCTCGCGCGCGGTGAGCAGCGGATAGACGGCGACCTCCTGCGGCACCACGCCCAGGCCTCCCCGCGGTCCGGCCCCGTCGAGCCGCCGGCCGAACAGCTCGATGTGCCCGCCGTCCAGCCGCACGCGGCCCGAGATGGCCCGCACCAGCGTGGTCTTGCCGGCCCCGTTCGGGCCCAGCAGGGCGAGCAGCTCCCCCGGTCGCAGGTCGAGCGAAACCCCGCGCAGGGCTTGGACCTCATCGAATGCCTTGCGCGCGCCGATAATCTGTAGAACGCTCACGGGGCGGCAGTGTAGCCGCTCGGCCGGGCGAAGTCATGACCCGGCGGGGTATCAACGGATGGATGGTCGAGTCCAGCGGATGAACGGTTCGGCGCGGGGACGCGCGATCCCTCTGGCGTGGCGCGGGAAGGCGGCCGATTGATGCCGCTCCTGCGTCCGTTCAAGGTGCTGGGGCTCGCGGTGGTGGCCGTCGCCGCCATGGGCTCGCCGACGCCCTTCGGCGATCCCTCGCGCAACACCATCCCGCCGCCGGGCCCGTCTCTCAAGGAACCGCCCGCCGGCGCGCTGTTCTGGGACAACTTCTCCAAGAGGTCTTTGGACGGCTGGCAGTCCACGCGCGACGACGCCTGGTCGGTGCGCAACGGCGTGCTGCGCGGCGACCTGCCCGACCAGCCGCAGCAGTACGCGTTCATCTACGCCGGCGACGAGCGGTGGAGCGACTACGCGCTGGACTTCGACGTGTGCGGCATCCGCGGCGTGGACAAGGGCGGCGTGGTGCGCGTGGAAGGCAAGGACGGCGTGGGCGTGGACCTGCGCGGCCCGGGTTACCAGGACGTGCTGCTCCACCGCGGGCCGATTCCCATGGGCCGGGCCAGCGTGCCCAACGGCAACGGCATGTGGCACCACGTGCGCATCGAGGCCAAGGACGACTACTACCGCGTGTTGATCGACGGCGCGCTCAAGATCGTCAAGCGGGACAAGGCCAACCACCGCCCGCGCGGGCGCATCGCGCTGGCCGCCTACACCGGCGGGGTGGGCCAGTGCACGGTCTACTACGACAACGTGGTGGTGACGCCGCTGCAGTAGTGGGCGGCGCTGGGCGCCCCGCCGCCCTCACCGGCGCGCCGCGATGACCTCGAGCACCACCGGCGTGATCATGAGCGTGTGAGGCGCGGCCTCGACGCGCGCGAACTCCCGCTCGATCGCCCGGGCGCGCTCCTCGGTGAGCTGGCCCAGGTCCACCAGCCGGCGCAGGCCGACGGCGATGAACGCCTTCGGCCACTGCCACACGAAGCTCGAGGCCGGCACCACGTCCACGATCGGCCGCAGCTCCCGCGTCTCGAACCCCAGCTCCGCCAGCCAGGCCGGCAGCTCCAGGCCGACGTCGGGCTCGCCGCCGCTGGCGCGCCAGCTCTCGATCACCACCCGCACGAACTCCTCGAACTCGGCCGAGCGCGGCGCCACCCGCCAGGCGCCGTAGTCGAGGTACTCGTGCAGCACCAGCGCCGCGCCGGGCTTCAGGGCGGCGGCGACCCGAGCGAGCAGGTCGCGCGGGCGCTTGACGAAGGCGAATACCCAGCGGGCCCAGGCGCCGTCGGCCGCCACGGCGGGGAAGTCGGGCTCGTCCAGGTCCAGCTCGACCGTGCGGATGTGGTCGAGCCCCAGCCGCAGGCGCATGGCCTCGAGCGCGTCGAGGAACCGCCGCGACCGGTCCACCGCCACGACGCGCCCCGAGGGTCCGACGATCTCGGCCAGGTCCACGGCCGCGTAGCCCGGGCCGCAGCCGACGTCGAGCAGCGCCTGCCCCACCGTGAAGCCGGCTCTCCGCCAGGCGTCGAGCGCGCGCGGCCGCCACACGCGATGCTGCAGGCCCAGGCGCGCGATCTCCTCGTCGTGGGTGCCCAGCACGTAGTCGCGGTCCCGGCTCACGGTGCCGGCTTCAGGCATCGGCGGGCAGATCCTCCGGCGCCGCGTCGCGGACGTGCTGGGCGAACATCCAGCGATGGCCTTCCAGGTCCTGTACCTCGTAGTTCCGGTCGCCGTAGAACTTGTCCTCCGGCGGCGAGACGATGTGCGCGCCCGCGGCTTGCGCGCGCCTGAAGTGGACGTCCACGTCGTCCACGTAGACGTAGAGGCTCTGGGTGATGGCGCCGCCCAGCGACCTGGGACTCTTCCAGCCCTCCCGCGCCGAGGTCGGCCCCAGCATGATGGCGCTGTCGCCCACCTGCATCTCGGCGTGGGCGATGCCCCCGTCGGGGCCGGGCATCTTGAGCCGGGTCCGGAAGCCGAAGGCCCTGGCCAGCCATTCCAGGGCGGCCGCGGGGTCGTCGTAGAAGACCGCAGGGGTGATCCGGGGCATGTTCTCGGGCGGGTTGGCGGTCATGGGGGTCCTCCTGTCGCCGTGCGACCGTGCGGCGAGCATGCTACCGCGGTCGAGGGAGGCGGCCAAGCTGCCGGCGCGCGGCAGCCGGCCGGGGCCCCCTACTTGCGCGGAAGCGAGCTCACGTATCGCAGCGCCTCGCCGACCCACCTCTGCACGCCGGCGGCGCGGGCGTGGCCGGCCGGCCCGACGAAGACGAAGCCCTCCATCGGGCGGCCGGTGAAGTCCATGGGCCGCGCATGCGGCCGGCGCACGGCCCCCGCGTACCGCTCGCGGCCGACC
>JBBIHL010000377.1:0-3608 GCA_037447075.1 Candidatus Eiseniibacteriota bacterium
ACAGCAGCGCCAGCGCGAGCGCGGTACCGCTTTCGCCGACGATTCCGACGACCTCGCCGGCGCGGTAGCCCTGCGCACGCCATCCGGAGGCCAGCGCGCGCGAGCGGGCCGCGAGCTCGCCGCGCGACAGGGTGACCCCGTTCGTGCGGAGCGCCGGGTCGCGGGGATGGTGCTCGGCAAGCTGCTCGACGAATCCCCCCAGGCTCGCGAACGTCTGCGGCAGCCTCATGCACGGCTCTGGGGAGGGCGGCCGGGGCTTCATGGATCCTCCACGGCGGGCGGGGGCTTGCCGAGAAGTCGCCCCTTCATACCCCGCTTCCGAACGGCCGGGTCCTGCGCCCGCCCAACCCGGTCGGATTCCGCGAGCTGCGACTCGGCTCGGGCAGCCCATGGACCCGCCCGGCGTCCCGCCTCGACTCGGAGCCCCATTGGCGGTATCGTTGGCCGCCTCCCGCCAAGGACTCGGGCCGGAAACCCCCGAACGCCCGCAGCAGGGCACGCAAGTCATGCCTCACGCCATGTGGAAGCAGATCGAAGCCAAGGTCGGTCGCGGCGAGCGGCTCGACCGGGACGAGGGCGTCTACCTGCTGGGCGAGGCGCCCTTGAACGCCCTGGGCTCGCTCGCTCACGAGGCGCGCTGCCGCAAGACCGACCCGGATCGGGTCACCTACGTCATCGACACCAATCCCAACTACACCAACGTCTGCACGGTGGACTGCCACTTCTGCGCCTTCTACCGCAAGCCCGGCCACGCCGAGGGCTACACCTACGACGTCGAGGGCGTGATGGAGATGATGGAGCGGGCCCATCGGGCGGGCGCCACCACCGTGCTCCTCCAGGGCGGCCTCAACCCGGCGATCCCCTGGGAGTTCTACCCCACCATCGTCCGCGAGGCGCGCCGGCGCTATCCGCACATCACGCCCCACTTCTTCTCGGCGCCCGAGATCCACCAGATGGCCGAGGCATCGGGCCTCTCCGTGCGCGGCGTGCTCGAGGCGCTCTACGCGGCCGGGCAGCGCACCTTGCCGGGGGGCGGGGCCGAGATCCTCTCCACGCGCGTGCGCAGGCGGATCAGCGTGAAGAAGGGCGGGCCGGAGGCCTGGCTCGAGGTGCACCGCGAGGCCCACCGCGTGGGCATGCGCTCCACCGCCACCATGATGTACGGCCACGTGGAGACCAACGCCGAGACCGTCGAGCACCTCGACTACGTCCGCGAGCTGCAGGACGAGACCGGGGGCTTCACCGCGTTCATCCCCTGGTCCTACAAGCGCGGCAACACGCCCATGGAGGCCAAGGTGCCGCAGACCGCCGGGGCGTCGCGCTACTTCCGCATCCTGGCGGCCTCACGGCTCTACCTGGACAACTTCGACCACATCCAGGCCTCATGGTTCTCCGAAGGCAAGAAGACCGGGCAGATCGCCTTGCACTACGGCGCCGACGACTTCGGCGGCACGCTCTTCGAGGAGAACGTGCACCTCGCCACCGGTCACCTCAACAAGACCACCCTCCACGAGGTGGAGACCATCATCCGCGAGGCCGGCTTCACCCCGGTGCAGCGCACCACGCTCTACGAGGTGCTGCGCGTGGCCCCGGGGCCGGAGGCGCTGGCGGAGCTGTCGCCCGACGTCCCGCTCTTCGTGGAGGATCTGCGCGAGCTGCCGGCCGACTACCCGGCGTACCTGGAGGGGGAGGAGGGTACCCCGGGCGACGGACCCGCCGCGCCGCGCCCCGTCCCCGCGGCGGGCAGGCTGGTGATGCCGAAGTAGGGCCGCTGCCCCACCCGCCGTCACATGACCTCGAGGATCCAGTACGCGAGCGCGTAGCCTGCGGCGATCGCCGCCGCGAACAGCGCGCCGCACTCGACCGTGGCGGCCCTCCCGCGCTCCTCGTGGGCCAGCGCGCGGGCCATGATGGGAATCACGGGCAGGAACATGAGGAACTCGCCGGCCGGGATGTAGAGCGCGCAGAACTCGCCCAGCATGGCGCGAGCCGGCTCGTACCGCCACCAGTTCGCACGATAGGCGAAGTACTCGTAGAAGCCCACGGTCAGGGCGGCGAGCGCCGCGATGGCCACGGAGGCGGCGATCGCGGCGGCGAAACGTGACCGTCGCTGGCGCAGCCAGCCGTAGCCGCGGAGCGCCGGATACCCGAGCTCGACAATGACGCAGGCCCAGGCGAGCGGCATCCAGATCGGGGAACCCAGCAGCACCACGTCGTTGCCGGAGAGGTAGACCAGCCGCCCGGTCGGCACCCAGTGGATGAGCGCCCAATCCACCAGGATCTCCAGGAGCCCCGCGGCCAGGCCGACGCGGAAGAGCGTCGCGAGGGTCTCGCCTCCCGTGCCGCGCAGCGCGCCTCCGCCCCACAGGTAGAAGCCGCCTCGAATCAGCAGGCCGGCGTAGGCCCAGAAGACGCCGGATGAGGTGTGGGCGAAGGGGTAGGCGGCAATCAGCGTCAACGTCAGCCCGGTGCCGAGACCCAGCAGCCAGACTCGGTCGCTCGACGGCGACAGCTCGCCGAGGCGCCGCTCGAACCTGGCATCAGTGATGGAGCTGGGCATCTCCGATCGAGCTTTGCGGGACCCGGTAGTCCGCACCATCGGGGCCTGGCACCCCCGGCGTCCTTGCCCGTTCGGTCGCGCCGACGGGCCGCGCGGGCGGGGCGGGATCTGCGTCAGGCCATGGCCCCCGCTCCGGCCGCGGGGGCCCTTCCGGAGGCAGGATAGACCGCGGGTCGGAGGCGCACCAGCCCGGGCCGCCGTCGCGCTCACCCCGTCGCGAGACCTTGCACGGCGGCGCCGTGACCGTCGCTCGCTTTCCGCACGCCGTCCGCAGGCCCCGAGGAAATCCGCGCCAGCCCGCCAGCGGCCGAGGCCGCGTCCTCCCTGCGGCGCAAGCAGTTGGCCGGGTCGGCGGCGTGGCCCCGCCCTTGCGGTGCAGGGGAGGCATCGCGGAGGGAACATGAGAACCGCCCAGCACCGGACACAAGCACCAGCTCCCCTCATCACCCCTCTGGGGTCCCCTCACTGCGAGGTGCGATGGGACGTGTGGCTCATCGTGCTCCTCACCTTCGCCTGGGGCGCGCTCTCCCACCAGCCTCCGCCAGGGGTCATACCCTGAAAGCGAGGGGCGCCGGCTCCAAGCACCGGCGCCCTTTCTGCTGCTCCGTTCCCGAGTCTCCCGGCCGTCAGCCCTGATCCCCGTCCTCCAGCTCCAGGTGGAACTTGTGGAGGAAGCGGTGGTAGACGGGCGCGAACAGCACGGCGACCACGGTCAGGAACGCGGCGCCGCTGAACAGCGCGTAGGCGGAGGCGAACATCTTGCCCGCCGCGGTGTGGAGCGCGTCCACCGGTCCCATGCCGCTCAAGATCATGGAGGCGTTGAGCAGGGCGTCCAGCCAGGGCATGCCCTCGAAGCCGTGGTAGCCCAGGGTCCCGATCGCCAGCGAGCCGAACACCAGCCCGCCGGCGACGAGCGCGCCCCGCGCCATCCGCATCCAGAACGCCCGGCGCGGGAGCAGCGGCGCGGTGCGATGCTCGAACATGTCACCCGCTGCGCGCCGGGCGCCCGCGCGCGGCCTGCGCCGCGCCCGGCAAGGGTCGGATGCCC
>JBBIHL010000378.1:0-3594 GCA_037447075.1 Candidatus Eiseniibacteriota bacterium
CTCCACGATGCGATCGCGCCGGAGCGCCACCATCACCCCGCTGCCTCCGGCGGCCACGGCGCGCGCCGCGGCCGCGCCGAAGCGCGTGGACAGGATGCGGTCGAAGGTCACCGGCGCGCCGCCGCGCTGGATGTGCCCCAGGCTGATGCCGCGCGCCTCGATGCCGGTCTCGCGCTCCAGCTCCAGGGCCAGCTTCTCGCCGATCCCGCCCAGGCGCTCGGGGGCGGTCACGTCCGCCACGCGGCGGTGCACCACCGGAGCGCCGCCCTCCGGGTAGGCGCCTTCCGCCACCACCACGATGCTGTACGAGCGCCGCCGCCGGCGCTCGGCCACCGCGGCGGCGAGGTCAGCGAGGCGATAGGGAACCTCCGGGATCACGATGAGATCCGCCCCGCTCGCCATGCCGGCGTAGAGCGCCAGCCAGCCCGCGTTGCGGCCCATCACCTCCACGACCATGATGCGGTGGTGGCTCTGGGCGGTGGTGCGCAGCCGCTCGACGGCTTCGGCCGCGGTGCTCACCGCGCTGTAGAAGCCGAAGGTGAGGTCGGTGCCCTGGACGTCGTTGTCAATGGTCTTGGGGACGCCCACCACGGGGATGCGGTGGTCGCGCGCCAGCTGCGCGGCGATGCGCAGGGTGCCGTCGCCGCCGATCACGACCAGGGCGTCCAGACCGAGCGCGCGGAAGTGCCGCGCCGCGTCCCGCGAGCGGTCGCCGCGCTCCGGCCGGCCGCGGCGCTCCTCGACGAAGTCGTAGGGGTTGTCGCGGTTGGAGGAGCCCAGGATGGTGCCGCCCTCGACCAGGATGCCGGAGACGTCGTCCCAGCGAAGGCGTCGCGCCTGCCCCAGCACCATCCCCCGGAAGCCGTCCAGGAAGCCGGTGGTCTCCGCGCCGTGATCGTGGATGAGCGTCTTGCACACGGCGCGCACCACCGCGTTGATGCCCGGGCAGTCGCCCCCGCCGGAAAGAACGCCGACCCGCCGGACCGGAGCCCTCACAGGGCCGACACCTCGACCAGCTCCTGGCGCGTGTGGGTGCCCCCGGCCGCGATCAGCCGGCGCGCCCATTCCACGCGCTCCCACACGTTCCACAGCAGCACCCCCTTCACCGCGCCCTCCTCCAGGTAGTAGAGGATCCCTTCGCGGTGCTCCTGCTTCCAGACCGGCACGACCTCCAACCGCGAGTCCACCTTCCCCACCGCCTCCCACCCCAGGTCGAAGAGGTCGGAGTAGAACATGGGCAGGTGGTCGTAGGTGCAGTCCGCGCCCGCCATGTGCGCCCCGGCGCAGCGCCCCATGTGGAGGGCGTTGTCCCAGTGCTCCACGCGGGTGCGCTCCCCCAGGGCCGGGCAGTAGAACTCGGCCACGTCCCCCGCCGCATAGACGTCCGGGTCGGAGGTGCGCAGGTGCTCGTCCACCAGGATGCCGTGGTCCACCTCGAGCCCCGCCGCGTCCGCCAGCTCGGTGTGCAGGCGCAGCCCCACCCCGGCCACCACCAGGTCCACCGGGATCTCGACCCCTTGGCGGGTGGTGGCGATCACGCTCCCCATGCGGGTCTGCAGCTGCACCACCGTGTCGCTCGACACCGTCTCCACGCCGCGGTCGCGGTAGTAGTCGGCCACGAACTCCCCGAGGTCGCGCGGCAGCACGTGCCGCAGCGGATAGTCCTGCGGGTAGATCATCACCACGGACTTGCCGGCATGGGTGAGGGCGGCGGCCAGCTCCGCGCCGATGAACCCGCCCCCCACCACCAGCACGCGGCTCACCCGGGCGACGCGCTCGCGCAGGAAGAGGTAGTCCTCGAGGTAGCGGTAGTAGTGCACGGTGTCGGGGTCGGCCCCCTCGGCCGCCAGGGGACGGGGCCGTCCGCCCGTGGCCAGCAGCAGCTTCCCGTAGCGGTAGGCGGCGCCCCGGTCGTCCCAGACCGTGTGCTGGCGGGGGTCCAGGTCCACGGCCTCGCGGCGCAGCGCGAGCTCCACGCGCTGCTGCGCGTAGTAGCCCTCGGGATGCACCGGGATCAGGTCGAGGGTCTTCTTGCCGAACCAGAGGTCCTTGGAAAGGGGGGGCCGGTTGTAGGGCGGGTGGTTCTCGCGGGAGAGCAGCAGGACGCTGCCGTCGGGGTCGTGCCGCCGGATGCCCTCGATGGCCGAGGCCCCGGCCAGACCGCCTCCCACGATGACGTACGCGTAGTCCATCCCCTGGCTCCCGGACCCGCCTGCGGCGGGCACCCCGGCGCGCCTCCCGGCCCGGGCCGCGGCCCGCGCCCGTCACGCCTTGGCTTGCCGCCTCAGCTCCATGCCCCGCATGATGACGAACGCGATCAAGGCGAAGATGAAGAAGACCAGCAGCATGCCCGCCACGCTCTGCAGCGTCCCGATCACCGTGCGGTAGACCTCCAGCGTCCAGCGTTCGGGCGTGAGCGCGATCACCGCCTCGCTGGGTCGGGTGGGCGTGACGTAGCGCTCCAGGTCCCAGACGCGGACGCCGCCCGAGATCCCCACCACGTAGAGCGCGAACATGATGTAGCGGCCCCACGCGGTGTAGATGTCCTCGCTGATCAGGCGCTGGAGGATCTTGTTGATGGAGGCCTCGAACAGGCGGGCCACGACCAGGCAGACCACGAAGGCGACGGCGAAATCCACGATCAGCAGCGTGATGAACATGCGGTCCTCCACGACCGCGCGCCGGCGAGCGCGCGGGCCCGGACGCGGGCCACTCTAGCACGTCGCCGCCCCCGGCGAATCAGCGGCCCAGCGCGTGGCGGAGCGCCTCCTCCAGCTCCGGATGCCGGAACGCGTAGCCCGTGGCCTGAAGCCGGGCGGGCAGGGCGCGGGTGCTGGCGAGAAGCGCCTCATCCGCCATCTCGCCGAAGAGCAGCCGGAGCGCGAACGCCGGCGCCGGGAGGACGGCCGGACGGCCGAGCACGCGGCCGAGCGCGCGGGCGAACTCGCGGCTGGTGACGGGACTCGGCGCCACCGCATTCACCGGCCCGGCCAGGGGGTCGCACGCGAGGGCGTGCAGGATGACGCCCAGCATGTCCTCGAGCGCGATCCAGGCCCAGAACTGGCGCCCGCTCCCCAGCGGCCCGCCCAGGCCGAGCCGAAACGGAGGCAACATGCGCGCGAGCGCGCCGCCGCTGCGAGACAGCACCAGCCCGGTGCGGAGGTTGACGACGCGCACGCCGGCCCGCGACGCCGGGGCGGTGGCCGCCTCCCAGTCCCGCGCCAGCTCGGCCATGAAGCCGCGCCCCGGCGGGCTCTCCTCGCGCAGGGTCTCGTCCCCGCGATCGCCGTAGTAGCCCACCCCGGAGGAGGCCACCAGCACCCGCGCAGGGCGCTTCAGGCCAGCCAGCGCCTCGCACAGCAGCCGCGTGCCGCCCACGCGCGAATCGCGGATGCGCGCCTTGACCGCGGCGCTCCAGCGCGCCGCGCCGATGCTCTCCCCCGCCAGGTGGACGACGGCGGCGCCGCTTGCGTTCACGAATGTGCGCGGCTTGGCGATCGCCAGGCGATGCCCCGCGATCTCGCCCTCGCCGAGGAGGTAACTGCCGGTCTTCGTCTTGAACTCGATGCCGTGCCGCCGCGCGAGGCGATTGGC
>JBBIHL010000379.1:0-3594 GCA_037447075.1 Candidatus Eiseniibacteriota bacterium
AGCTGCTCGGCGATCTGCACGGCGTTGGTGGCCGCCCCCTTGCGCAGGTTGTCCACCACCAGCCAGAAGTCCAGGGCGCTGGGCCGCGACGAGTCCCGACGCACCCGGCCCACCAGCACCTCGTCGCGCCCGGCCACGTCCACCGGGGTCGGCCAGCGATCGCTCTCCGGCTCGTCCACCACGCGCAGGCCCGGGAACCGCCGCCACAGGGCCCGCGCCTCGTCCGGGCCCAGCGGCCGCTCCAGCTCGACGTTCACCGCCTCGCCGTGACCCACCCGCACCGGCACCCGCACCGAGGTGACGGTGATGGCCAGCTCGGGCAGCGCCAGAATCTTGCGCGTCTCGCGCATGATCTTCGTCTCCTCGCGCGAATACCCGCCGGGCTCCGGCCGGTCGATCATCGGGACCACGTTGAAGGCGAGCGGCGGCGGCTCGCCGCGGGCGGCATCGCGCTCCGGGCGCGTCGCCAGCTCGCGCTCGAAGCGCTCCAGGGCCTCGCTCCCCGCGCCCGAGACGGACTGGTAGGTCGCCACCACCACCCGCCGCAGGCCGGCGCGGCGCAGCGGCGCCAGCGCCATCACCAGGGGCACCGCGCAGCAGTTGGGATTGGCCACCAGGCGCGGGCGCTCGCCGAGCAGCTCGCCGTTCACCTCGGGAACCACCAGCGGCACGTGGTCGTGGTAGCGGAACGCGCTGCTGTTGTCCACCACCACCGCGCCGGCCTCGAGCGCCACCGGGGTCCAGCGCTCGGAGAGGTCGTTGCCGGTCGCGATCAGGAGCAGCTGGACGTCGCGAAACGCCCGCGGGTCGGGAACGGCGACGGGCCAGGGCCGCCCGCGGAACGCGAGCGTGGCCCCGGTCGAGCGCTGGCTGGCCAGCAGCCGCAGCTCGCCCACCGGGAAGGAGCGCTCCTCGAGCACCTGCAGCATGGCCCGGCCCACCGTGCCGGTGGCGCCCAGGACCGCCACGCAAAGGCTCATGGAACGCTGGGTCCGGAACCTTTCATCCGTTCGGGACTTGCCTCGGTTGTGATGGGGAGAGCACGCCGACTTCCGCATGGTAGCGGGCGGCCGCGCGGGGTGTCAAACGCACGAGGCGTCGCGGCGTCGCGAGGGCTCGTGCCGCTGCGTCCGCTGTGAAGCGGCCGCCGCCTGCGTGCCCGCGTGACTTGGCCGGCAAACGGCCGCGCCAGCCGACTTCAGCCATAGTTTGCGGTTTCCGCTTGCACGGGCGGGGGGGGGTACTTGATATGCGTGTTGCCCGACCCCCCACGGCAGCTGCCGAAGCCCCTGCTATTGCCTCCCGGAGAGGTCGGTCATGTGGTCGCGATTCGCAGGCTTCACCGGTCGCCGCGCATGGGCGCGGCTGATCCCGCTCGGGCTTCTCCTTCCTTCGACGTCGCTCGCCGGGGCCAATGCCGCGGGGCGCGCCTTCCTCACTTGGGACCGGGCTGGGACCGTGTCCTCGCTCTCGTGGGCTCCGGCGATCCCCTTTCCGCTCTTCCTGCAGATTCGGGACGCACCCGATGTCCGCGCCCTGGCCGCGCGGGTCGTCTGGTATCCGCGCGATTCGACGCGGTCGTGCTACGACCTCGTTTCCGGCTTCGGGGCGGACCCATCCACGCCACCGGACAGCCTGTACGGCTGACAGCCTATGCTCCGCCCGGGCGGGTCTTCAACGGGGACTCTACCTACACCTGGACCATCTCCTTCAGCTCCCCCGGCGCCCCGAAGGACTGCGTGGCCTTCCTCGTCTCGGGATCCGCATGCGACACGGTGACTCGCGCCACGTTTCGAGCCGCCAGCGTCATGGTGATGGACTCGAAAGGCCAGATTGATACCCTGAAGATCGTAGGGGGTGCGGACATCGTTCCCCGTCCGTCGCGGCCCAGACTCGCGGTGAGCGGCGTCTACCCCACCCGACTGCCACAAGGGCAGCCGACCGAGCTCACGATTCTCGGGCGAGGATTCGAATCCGGGGCCCGGGTCTTCATCGCCTCGGGCAGCCGGCGAATCGAGGCAGACCCGGTGACGCCCACGGACGCCTCGGAACTCCGCGCGCGTGTTCGCTCGCCCTTCGCCCCGGGGGCCACGATGGACCTCGTTGTCCGGCTGCCTTCGGGCACGGAGGCCGTGGGCCCGGGCCTGCTGCAGGGCACCGGCGGCGAGTCGGGCCTGGCGGGGTCCTCGTGCGGTCTCACACCAAGCAATGCTGCATTCGCGTTTACCCAGGTGGACCTCTACGCGCCGTCGCGGCAGGCGACCGCTGTGTTCGATCACGTGGGGCACAACGAATGGCCCTCCTGGTTGATCGACCCCAATCTCCGCGTCATCCGTGCGCCAGGTGACACGGTCGCGATCATCGACAGCCGGCCCAGCGATGGTCTCGGACTTGAGGTCACGCACTCAGGGATAACCTCGCAGGTCCGGTTCTTCTTCAATCCGCCACGCCGTGCGACGTCGCTCGCGACCCTGTTCATGGGGGGACGCCTCTATAGGGATGCCGTCGGGCCGTTTGCGGACCGGGGGAAACCGCTGGTCCGAGTCAAGACTGCCTATGACACTGGAGATTCCACGGTGGACACGCTGGAGGAGGGCACGCATGTTCGCAACTGGACCGTAGGCGGGAACTCGTGCTCGGGATCTCACCAGTACTACGACCTAAAGCCGACCGACCCGCTCGCGGCGGAGATCCTATCGGGACCCGACTACTTCTACGACCTCCAGGAGCTGCGCCTGCCCGGCGAGAAGCGCAACCGACGGCTGGCCTCGTTGGAGTTTCGCGCCTTGCCGGTGACGCGGACGGTGGCGTGCTCCCTGTTCTACGGCACCAGCGGCTTGTTTGGCCTCGCCGTATGGCCCAAGTTCGAGATCCAAAACCGCGCCGGCCAGCCCGTTCCCCTGGTGCGGCAGGACGACCCCGGTTGGGCCGCTGAGCCGTATGGCGGGTACTTCATTGGCGACAGCCTCTATGGGCCGCGCAAGACGATCGCCGCGAACGGCTGCTTGCTCAGTTCCTACGTAATGGCGCTGCGCTACTATGGGATGGACATCACGCCGGACAGCCTCAACCGCTACCTTCAGCGGAAGAAGGGGTACGCTCATGACCGTGTCGCGCGACTCGCCCAAGTGTCCGGCTACAACGTGACCTTCAAGGACGCCGAAGATAGCGGCGAGCCCAAGGTGGGCGAGCTCTTCATGATCGAGCGGAAGGAACGGGACCCTCTCGCCACCGTTCGCGTCACGAGCCGCAACGGCACGCTCGGCACCGGCGTGATCGTGGCCCGGCACCAGGCGCACCTGCCCATAGATACGGCAAGCATCTGCTCGAAGTACGGGCGGATCCGGCCGAACATAGTCGTTGACAACAGCCCAGGTGTAATGCGAATCGAGAACAACAAGCGGGCGGGGACTGCCGCGCTCACCGCCGAGGCCGCGCTGTGCGATTCGTCTCCCGTGATCCTGGAGGTGGCGGGAGGCGCACATTTCGTGGTCGCCAACGGCTGGGAGCCGGCATTCGTGTCGGAGACTGAAGCTCGCGGCACCTACCGCCTTCGGGACCCGGGGCGCTCACCGACGCGCCTCATCGAGAACG
>JBBIHL010000380.1:0-3593 GCA_037447075.1 Candidatus Eiseniibacteriota bacterium
GGGGCGCCGGGCGTGGCCCGGCGAACCGACATCCCAGTTGGAGTCATGCGGTGCAGTCCCTTGACAGGGGGGTCAGGCGTCCATAACTTGCCCCGACGTTTGAGGTTGGTATCGTCAGCGGCACCCCGGGACTTAACCGCCCAGAGGCCGGCCCGGACCCTGCGCCGAAGGCCCCGCCCATGTCGCAAGCCCCTGTCGTTCCGTGGATTCGCATCCGCGACGCCGGCCGCCACCAGGGCCAGCCCGTGGAGATCCGCGGCTGGCTCTACAACCGGCGCTCGAGCGGCAAGCTCCAGTTCCTGCTGGTGCGCGACGGCAGCGGGCTCATGCAGTGCGTGCTGGGCAAGGCCGAGGTGAGCCCGGAGTGCTGGGACGCCGCCCAGGCGCTCACCCAGGAGAGCGCGCTGGTGGTGCGCGGCACCCCGCGCGAGGATCGCCGCGCTCCCGGGGGCTACGAGCTGGGGGTGGCCGACGTGCGACTCCTGCACCGGGCCGACGGCTACCCCATCACCCCCAAGGAGCACGGCGTCGAGTTCCTCATGGACCACCGCCACCTGTGGCTGCGCTCCTCCCGCCAGCACGCCATCATGCAGGTGCGGGCCGAGGTCATCCGCGCCTTCCGCGACTTCATGGACGGCGAGGGCTTCCTGCTGGTGGACGCGCCCATCCTCACGCCGGCGGCGTGCGAGGGGACCACCACCCTGTTCGAGACCGCCTACTTCGAGGACAAGGCCTACCTCACCCAGAGCGGCCAGCTCTACAACGAGGCGGCGGCGATGGCCTTCGGCCGCGTCTACTGCTTCGGTCCCACCTTCCGCGCGGAGAAGAGCAAGACCCGCCGGCACCTGATGGAGTTCTGGATGATGGAGCCCGAGTGGGCGTTCGCCACGCTCGACGACATCATCGCGCTGGAGGAGCGCCTGATCGTCTACACGGTGGGGCGCGTGCTGGAGCGCTGCCGCGAGCCGCTGCGCGCCTGCGAGCGCGACGTCGCCCCGCTCGAGAAGGTGAAGGCGCCCTTCCCGCGCCTCCACTACAACGAGGTCGCGCGCCGGCTGGTCGAGGCCGGCCAGCCCTTCGAGTGGGGCGCCGACCTGGGCGGCACCGACGAGACGGTGCTGTCGGGCCAGTTCGAGACCCCGGTCTTCGTCACCCACTACCCGGCCCAGGTGAAGGCCTTCTACATGGAGCCCGACCCCGATGACCCGCGGCTCTCCCTCTCGGTGGACTGCCTGGCCCCGGAGGGCTACGGCGAGATCACCGGCGGCGGGCAGCGCATGGCCTCGCTGGAGAAGCTCGAGCAGCGCGTCGCCGAGCACGGCCTGCCGCGCGAGGCCTTCGAGTGGTACCTGGACCTGCGGCGCTTCGGGAGCGTGCCGCACTCCGGCTTCGGCATCGGCGTGGAGCGCACCATCGCCTGGCTGTGCCGCCTGGAGCACGTGCGCGAGACCATCCCCTTCCCGCGCATGCTCTACCGGCTGAAACCGTAGTCATGCCGCTCGCAATCGGCGGCGATCCCCAGGCTGCCCATGCAGCGTCGGGACATGGGGAAACGCACGGGCATCGGGGCCCACTCATGAAGGCGATGGTCATGGATCGCTACGGGCCGCCCGAGGTCCTGGAGCTGCGGGACGTGGCGAAGCCCGCGCCCAAGGCCGACGAGGTCCTGGTCCGCGTGGTCGCCGCGTCCGTCAACGACTGGGACTGGGGGCTGCTACGGGGTGCGCCGGTGAACCGCGTGCTCAGCGGCCTCTTCACGCCCGGGGTGCATATCCTCGGCGGCGATATCGCCGGGCGGGTGGAAGCCGCCGGCAGCGGAGTCAAGGCGTTCCAGCCGGGCGATGAGGTCTACGGCGATCTGTGCATGAGCGGATTCGGCGCGTTCGCCGAGTACGCCTGTGCGCCGGAGGCATGCCTGGCGCGCAAGCCGGCCCGGATGACCTTCGAGCATGCCGCCGCCATCCCGCAGGCCGGCACGCTGGCGGTGCAGGGCCTCATTGACGTGGGACGGATTCAGTCCGGCCAGAAGCTGCTCCTCAACGGAGCAGGCGGGGGCGTCGGGACCTTCGCCTTGCAGATCGCGAGGGTCCACGACGTCGAGGTGACGGCGGTGGACAAGGCGAGCAAGCTCGACATGTTGCGTGCCATGGGGGCGGAGCACGTCGTGGACTACCTCCGGGAGGACTTCACCAGGGGCGAGAAGCGCTATGACCTGATCCTCGACGTGAGGACCAACCGGTCCCCATTCGCTTACGCGCGGGCGCTGACTCCCAGCGGCACCTATGTCACGGTCGGCGGCAGCATCCCCGACTGCTGCAGGTCCTGGGTCGGTTCATCGCGCGGGCTTACCGCAAGCACGTGCGCATGGTCGCCTTGAAGCCCAACAAGGACCTCGCCTACATGAACGAGCTGTTCGAGGCCGGGAGAATGCAACCGGTGATAGACGGGCCCTACAAGCTCGCCGACCTGCCTGAAGCCTTTCGGCTCTTTGGCACGGGCGATCACAAGGGCAAGATCGTCGTCACCATGGCGTGAACGCCGAGGGGCAGTACTGGACTTGGGGAAGCGCCGGCCGGTGGCGGACTTGGCGGCATGATGGCTGGTCACGGCAGCCGGCATCCCACGCAATCGGTGGATCGGAGCATCGAGGTCCTGGACAGCGTTGAGCCCAGGTTGCGTGGGCGGGGGCTGGCCGCCCGGCGCTCGGTTCGCGCCGTTCCAGGAGCGCCGGAGGTCCTCATCACCGGCCCGCGCGGTCGCTCCAACTCGCCCCGGGGCGAGTTGAGGCGACGGACGAACCCGCCCAGCAGCGGAAAGGGTTGCCACCTGACCGCGAGGCGCCTCGGCAAGCGCAACTGTGCGCCCGAACCAGGGGGAGCAGGGCACGCAGGTCGGCGCGTCGCGGGGCGAAGAGTTCACACCGATCTGGCTTGCTTCGCCCTGGCCTCGCCGCGGGCGCTGCCGCTCGCCCTGGAGCCGTGTTGGCGCACCGGTCCCGCCACCAAAGCCCTTGCCGTCCTTCAACCTCCTCACCGCCGGGTCGAGACGAGCCAGGCAACGATGACCTGACGCGCTCCGGCCGGCCCGCCTTCGCCCCTACGGCAGCATCACCAGGCGCAGCGTTGCGGTGAGGCCGCCGCTCGCCACCCGCGCCAGGTAAACGCCGGCGCGCGCGCGATCGCCGCGGTCGGTGCGCCCGTCCCAGCGCAGGCGCTGGACGCCGGCCGGGAGCCCGCCGAGCGGCAGCGTGCGGACGCGGCGGCCGAGCGCGTCCCAGATGTCCAGGGTGACCGGGCCGGCCACGGGCAGCTCCACCGCCAGCTCGGCCGAGCGGTAGAACGGCTGCCCCAGCGGCACGAGCCGCAGCGCGGCGGGCGAGGGCCCGCTGCCGGCGTAGCTCACGTCGAAGGTGGTGTCGCGGGCGACCGGGATGTCGCGGAAGACCAGGGTGTCGAGCCCGGAGCCGGCGGAAGGTGGATCTACGTATCGGGACAAGTGTCGCATGGCCCGGAGGCGGAGGCGAAGGACGTCGCGACACAGGCAGGCGAGTGTCTCGACCAGATCGAGAAGATCCTCGCCACGATCCGCGGATG
>JBBIHL010000381.1:0-3583 GCA_037447075.1 Candidatus Eiseniibacteriota bacterium
TCCAGCGGCGCATGGGCGACTCCGCGCTGGCGGTCCTGGCCCCGCTGCTCGCCGAGGCGAGGCGGGCGGAGGACCACCCCTCCGAGCTCGGCCTCACGCTCTCGCGGGCGGCCATCCTGGCGGTGCTCGGAAACGCCCAGGGTGCCGAGGAAGCCGCGCGCCGCGGCCTGCAGCTGGCGGTTGCGCTCGGCGACACGACCGGGCGTCTGCGCGCCCTGCGCTGGCTGGCGGTCTCCGCCGAGCTGGAGGGCCGGGGCGGGGAGGCCGCCGCGCTCTACCGGCGGTTGCTCGAGCTGGCATCGGTCCGCGGCGACCGCGAGCACCAGGCCTACGCCCGCCTCGGGCTCGCCTATCGCAGGCTGCTCGCCGGCGACGCGGCGGGGGCGCGTGACGACTACCTCCGTGTCGTCGCCCTCTTCCGCGAGCTGGGCAACGCGCGCTTCGAGCTGATCGCGCTCACCGGCCTCGGCCGTGCCTACGGCGGGCTCGGCGAGCCCGAGAAGGAGCGCGAGTGCTACCTGAAGGTCCTCCAGGGGGCCCGCCGTCTCCGGGATCCCTTCCGGGAGGGCGAGGCGCTCAACAACCTGGGGGTGGTCGAGTTCTACCTCGGCGACCTGGCCGCCGCGCGACGCCACTACGAGGAGGCTTACGCGCTGCAGCGCTCCGGCGGGAATCTGCCCGGCGCGGTGGTGGCGGCCAAGAACGTGGCCGTCGCGCACACCTACCTGGGCCGCTACGAGCATGCGGCCCGCATCCTCGACGAGGCGCTGGAGATTGCGGAGCGCAACGGTCTGGGTCAGCTGCAGCCGATGGTCCTCGAGCAGCTCGCCGCCGTGCGCCGCCAGCAGGGCAAGCTGGCGGAGGCGGCGGGGCTGTTCCGGCGCAGTCTGGCGCTGGGAGATGCCGCCACTCCGGGCGACTACCTCGAGCCGACCCTGGGCCTGGCGTTCACCCTGGGCTTGATGGACAGCGCCGCAGCCGGCCTGTCCCTGGTCGAGGAGGCGGAGCGTCGCCAGCGGGGCAAGCGCCCGCCCGCGGCCACTCTTCGGCTGGAGCGGCAAGCCGGAGACCTCCTCTACCGGCTGGGCCGCTACCGGGAAGGGCTGGGGCGCTACCGGCGCGCCGACCGGATCGCCGCCGGAGCCGGGCTGGACCTCTACCGCATCTGGCCGCTGGCCATGGCCGGCGCCTGCTGGCGCGCCCTGGGTGAGCCCGACAGCGCCCTGGCGCTCCTCAACCGTTCGGCGGAAATCTGGGAGGCGTCGCGGGCGGACCAGCGCGACCTGGAGTGGCGCGAGCAGTTCGGAGCCTGGGGGATGATGGTCTTCAGCCGTCTGGCGCGAGTTCACCTGGAGCACCCGGCCCGGGATGCCGAGCCCGAGCGCGTGCGGCGTGCGTTCGAGTGCCTGCAGCGCTTCAAGGCGCGCGTGCTCTACGAGCGCATGATGGGGCCGGCGGACTCCGCGGGGCGCGCGGCGGCCCCGCCGCGCGGCTCGGGCGTGGGTCTCGACGAGCTGCAAGGCCGGGTGCTGCGCGAAGGCGAGCTGTTCCTGGACGTCACCTCGGGCTCCGAGGAGTCGTACCTCTTCGCCGTCACCCGCGGGGAATGCCGCGTCGTCCGGCTCCCCGATCGCCTCGCGCCGTTCATGGCGCGGCTGCAGCGCTTCTACCGGCTGCTCGCCGAGCCCGGACGGGGCGCCGGCGATCCGGAGGCGAAGGGATTCGTCGCGGCGGCCAGCCGTGCCCTGGGGGACTCGCTCCTGGGCCCGATCGCGGATCTCCTGGCGAAGAGCCGCCGCGTCATCCTCGCCCCGGACGAGGCGTTCAACCTGGTGCCGCTCGGCGCCCTGGTCCCGCCCGGCCCCTCGGGGCAGCCGCTGATTCTCACCCACGAGGTCGTGCGCGTGCCCTCGGCCGCGATCCTGGCCGAGCTGCGCGGGCGTGGCGAGCGCAGCGGGTCGCGGCGTGGCGCTCGCGTGCTGGCCCTCGCGGGGTCGAGGACTCCCGAAGGACGGGCCCTCCCGGGCGCGGTCCGGGAGGTGGCGTGGCTGGGCCGCCACTTCCGGCACGTGGTGGCGCGGGTCGGGTCCGGGCGCAGCGCCGCGCCGCCGGCGACCGATTCCCTCGCCGGCTACGACGTGCTCCACCTGGCGGCGCACGCGCGCCTGGACGACGGCAACCCGTGGCGCTCCGGCATCCTGCTCGCCGGCGACCGGAATTCGATCGCGGACCCCTACCTGCGCGCCTCCCGCATCGCCGCCATGCGCCTGGGAGCCCGGCTGGCCGCGCTCTCCGCCTGCGAGTCGGCGGGGGGTCAGATCGTCTCGGGGGAGGGCGTGCTGGGGCTCACCGGCGCCTTCGCCTCGGCCGGGGTCCCCGCCGTCGTGGCCACCCTGTGGCCGGTGAGCGATCGGGCCACCGAGCGGCTGATGGAGGAGTTCTACCGGGGCCTGGCCCGCGGCCGCACCGCCGCGGCCGCCCTGCGGGGCGCGCAGCTCGAGCTGCGCGCCGCGCCCGCCACCCGCCATCCCTTCTACTGGGCGGGCTTCGTGCTGGCTGGCGACGGGGAGGTGCGGGTAAGGCTCGAACCCCGGCTACCGTGGGCGTGGGCCGCCGCGGGGGCGGTCGCGGTGGTGTGCGCCGGCCTGGTCCTGGCCAGGGTACGTCTCGGCAAGGGGATGGCGGGGGGAGATTCCCCGTGATAGCGGGCAGCCCAGGGACTCCAATGGCATGAACGGACCCGAGCGCGGCAAGGCGACGGACGAGGAGCTGGTGCGCCGCGCCCAGGCCGATGCGGCGAGCCCGGCGGGACAGGCCGCGGCCGCCGAGCTGTTCAACCGCTATCAGGAGCGCGTCTACCTCTGGTGCTTCCGCCGGGTGCGGGATCACGAGCGGGCCATGGACCTGGCGCAGGAGGTGCTCGTGAGCGCCTACCGGCACCTGGGCTCGTTCCAGGGACGCTCGCTCTACTCGTCGTGGCTCTTCGCCATCGCCCGCAACCGGTGCTACCGGGACCTGCGCCCGGCGAGCCTGGTGCGTGACGAGCCCACCGAGCCGGACGAGCTGGCGGACCCGCAGCAAGGGCCCGAGGCGGCGGTGGAGCTGCGCGAGCAGGAAGAGGCGGTGCTGGAGCTGGTGAAGGAGGTCCTGGAGCCGCGTGAGCAGCTGGCGCTGTGGCTGCGCTGCTTCGAGAACCTCCCGGTGGACGAGATCACCCGGCGGCTGGACCTGCGGGTGGCGACGGGCGCGCGCGGCGTCCTGCAGAGCGCCCGCCGCAAGCTGCGCGCCGCGCTGGAGAGGCGCGCGGCCCGGGAAGGCAGGAGGGATCCATGATGGACCGATGCTTCGAGCCCGAGGAGCTGGGCGAGGTTCTTCGTCTGGAGCCCGGGGACCCGCGCCGGCGGCACGCCGATGGCTGCCCCCGATGCCAGGCGCGCCTGGCGGTCTATCGCGAGCTCCTCGAGGACGATTCGGTGCCGGCGGGCGCCGATCCGCGCGCGGCGGCCGAGCGCCTGCGCCGGGCCTTCGCAGCGGAAGTCGGGGGGGAGGCGCGGGGGGCGCGCGGAGCGGCCGGCCGGTCCCT
>JBBIHL010000382.1:0-264 GCA_037447075.1 Candidatus Eiseniibacteriota bacterium
GCGGCCCACGGACCCACCGCCGCGCGGGAGCCGGCCTCCACCAGGTAGGGCGAGAGGGCCAGCAGCAGCCCGGCACCCGCCCCGGCGGAGGGCACGCCGAGCCGCGCGCCCAGCAGCGGGGTCAGCGCGCAGGTCAGGGCTCCGACCCCGGCCGTTACCTGGCGATGCAGCAGGGCCAGTCGCGACTGCGGCACGTTCCACTCGTCCCGCTCCGTGACCTGCCACTCGCGCGACCCGGGAAGGGTCCTCCCCGCCCGCCCGCCC
>JBBIHL010000382.1:336-3576 GCA_037447075.1 Candidatus Eiseniibacteriota bacterium
GAATCGGTGCGGGTTGAGGTCTCCGGTGGCGGCCATGCGGAACGCCAGGGCCGAGAATCCCGGCTCGTCCCAGTCGTAGAGGTAAGGGAGGTTCCGGGGCGCGGCGCCCAGTCGCAGGGCGAGCGCGAGGAGGAAGACGGACCCGCACGCGCCGAGGAGGCTCCGGCCCGTTCGGGCCGGCGGGGCAGCGGCGGGCGCGCTCATGCGGAGGGGTGGCCACCGGGCCGCAAGCGGGAGGCTCGGGGCGCCGGCGCCGGATGCTGGCACGGCGCCCGGGAGGGGTCAAGAACGCGGGCCGTGAAGGTGCCCGCCGTCCGCGGCTACGGGCTGGCTCTCAGATTGGTCACGTCGGCGGGCGGCAGGACGTCGTCGCCGATCAGGAACAGGGCGTCGGACGGGGCCAACGTCACGCTGGTCACGGTGGAACCGTCGTTGACCTCCGGGGAGACCGTACCGGCGATCTTGCGGAAGGGACGCTCGAGCGGCACGCTCAGCGGCACGCCGGCGGGGTTCACCAGCACGATGCCGTTCTGGAAGTCGCGGCGGTAGAGGTTGGAGACGCCGGCCTGGAAGTGGACGTCGTCCAGCCAGACGTCGCCCAGCGCGTTGGCGAAGTGGAATTGCAGCTGGGCGGTGCCGCTGGCGCCCGGGCTCATCACGACCTGGTAGCGCCTCCACTGCGGGGTGAGGTCCACGCTCTGGGCGGCCAGGGCGGGCTGACCGGTCATGCCCATGGCGACGGTGAAGCTGCGCGGGGCCGAGGCCCTGGCCCAGAACGTGGCCGAGTAGGCCCCGTTCGCGGCCACCGGCAGCGCGCCTTCGGTGACCAGCCCCACGTTGTAGGCGTAGGTCGAGGTCTGACCCACCGTGACGCGCGCCGACCAGGAGCCCTCCGGCGCGCCGGCGTTGTCGCGCGCGAACGAGCCCGCCACCCACGCGTTGAAGCGCCAGCCGCTGCTGTCCGACTCGAACCCGGGGTTGGTCACCGCGTCGGGCGCGCCGGTCGTCCACACCATCTGGTAGTAGGGCCCGAGTGGTTGGCCCAGCCATCCGGTGTGCGCGGGATTGGCGCTGCTCTGGCCGGTGGACAGGTCCACCGCGTACTCGTCGTACCACCACGAGTAGTAGGGGTAGTCCCGCGTGAGGCGACCGCTGTAGCCGAACACCCCGAAGCCTTCGCCGAGGGCGGCGCTGCCCAGGCCGAAGCGCACGATGCGGCGGTTGGTGGCCGAGTAGGGGGCGGTCGGCGGGGCCGCCGCGCTGAACAGGTAGTTGTGCGGGGGCGAGCGGAAGCTGGCGTCGTCCGGGAAATAGCCTCCCACCGGACGGAACATGTTCTCGTACCAGGTGCCGCCGTTCTGGTAGGGGAAGTTCTCCCGCATCCAGCCGTTGAACTCCGCGTAGAGCTTTCCCTGCCCGCAGTTGCCCACCAGCACGAAGCTCGGGTTGGCGCCCAGACGGGAGCGCAGGCGAGCCCCCAGCGCGGCGTGGCCGGCGGCCCAGCCCTGGGCGAAGGCCGCCAGCGTGGGATAGCCCGCCCGCACGTAGTCGAAGCTGTCCGTGGGGGTCTGGACCCAGAGGACGTCGTCGCAGTAGATGTCCATGAACATCCCGTCCCACAGCCCGGTGCCGGCGACCTCGTTCACGAACAGGTCGGCCAGGGCCTCGGCCACCACGTAGCGCCCGAAGATGTCGCGCTTGGCCAGGTTGACGTTGCAGAGGGGGAACTCCTGGCCTTGGCGGTTGTAGAGGAAGCCCCCCAGGTCCCGCACGGTCTGCCAGTAGTGGTAGGGAAAGTCCGTGAGCGTATCCACCGCCGGGTTGCTGTAGGTGAAGTGCCCGGGGACGTAGGCCAGCAGCGAGAGGTTCGGGTTGCGCGCGCGCAATGCGGCGAGGACGTCGGGCCGGTGGTCCCCGGCGGGGCTCATCTCGATCACCACCTCGTGGTAGCGCGCGTGCCAGTCCAGGGCGGTGTCGTTGAGCGCGCCCCCGGGCGACAGCAGCGGATGGCCGTCGCCAAAGACGTAGCCGTAGAGGCCCAGGCGGGGGAACGGCGGCGGCGCGGCGAGGGCGGTGGTCGGAATCAGGGCCGCGAGGAGGAATGCGGAGGCCAGCGCGGCAGGCCGGACCGCCTGGTTGCGTGGCACGTCGTTCATGCTGGAGGACTCTTGTGTGGAATACCCGCGCGGCCCGGCCTTTCGCCGCGGAACTGTTATCGGCCGGGCGCGGGGCCCGCTTGAGCGGCCCGGCGCGGGCCCCGGGCCGGTGGTGCTAACCTACGCGCCCATGGGCGCCGGCCTGGAGGTCTCCGAGAGCTACTGCCGCGCCGCGCTCCCGCGCGTCTCCCGGACCTTCGCGCTCAACATCCGCCTGCTGCGGGGAGCGCTCGGCGAGGCCGTCCGCGCCGGCTACCTGCTGTGCCGCCTGGCCGATACCCTGGAGGACGACTGGCCCGAGGCCCGAACCTCGGTCGAGGCCCGCTTCGACCTCTTTCGGCGCGCGCTCGGGGGCGAAGCGGCCGCGGCCGTGGCGCTGGCGGAATCGGTGACGGGGCCGCTTCCGGCCCCGTCGGCGGAGCTGGACCTGGTGCGCCACGCGCCGCTGGTCTTCGCGCGGCACGCGGCGCTCCACCCCGGGGCGCGCGCGGTGGTGGGCGGGGCCGTGCGCCAGCTCGCGGCGGGGATGGAGGGCTTCGCGCGGCGCGCGGCGTCGCGGGCGGGACGGGCCTACCTGGAGACCGCCGCGGAGCTGCGCGCTTACTGCTACGCCGTGGCCGGCTGCGTGGGCGAGATGCTCACGCGCCTCTACCTCCTCTCCGCCCCCCGGGAGCAGGCCCGGCTCGACGGCCGGCTGCTGGAGCTGGCCCCGCGCTTCGGCGAGGGGCTCCAGCTCACCAACATCCTGCTCGACCTGCCCGCCGACCTGCGCCGGGGCCGCTGCTACCTGCCGCAGGCGTGGCTCGAGGACGAAGGGCTCACGCCGCCGGGTCTGCGCGATCCCGACCGCGGGGTCGAGGTCGGGCGGGTGCTGGCGCGGGTCGAGAGCCTGGCGTTGCAAGGGCTTGACGCGGCGTGCCGCTACACGCTGCTCCTCCCCCGCCGCCACTGGCGATACCGGCTGTTCTGCGCCTGGCCGCTGCTGTGGGCGGCGGCCTCGCTGGACCTGGCGCGCCGGGCCCCGCGCTTCCCCTTCACCGACCTGCGCCCGCGGCTGCCTCGCGCCCGGCTGCGGGGCCTGGCG
>JBBIHL010000383.1:0-3564 GCA_037447075.1 Candidatus Eiseniibacteriota bacterium
CGCCGCCCGGCGGGTGATCGCGCAGCTGGAGGCGGTCGAGGCGGTGGGAGGGCTTGCGGTCCTCCTCTGGCACCCCAGCGCGGCGGACGCGTCCCGCTTCCCGGGATGGTGGGAGAGCTACCGGGAGGTGCTGGACCATCTGGGCGGGCGCCCCGCCTGGGTGACGAGCGCGGGGGAGATCGCCCGCTGGTGGCTCGAGCGCGAGCGGCGGGGGCTTCTGCCGGGTTGACGGCTGGGTCGGGGGCCGCGTCGTTGAGGGGCCCCGGGGAGGCCTGTATCATCGCGCTGGCCGCGGGAGCCGTGCGGGCGCGCGAGCTTGGGCCGGCGCGAGGCCGGGGGGCCGCGCTGGACGCCGGGGTCGCCAAAGGTCGAGAGGTTGTCCCTGACAACTCCCCCGCAGCCCCGGGTGACCCGTTAGCTCAGTCGGTAGAGCACCTGCCTTTTAAGCAGGGAGTCGCTGGTTCGATTCCAGCACGGGTCACCAGATTCCATCAGCCACAGTCCTCTGAATCGCATCGAGTTAGCCGGCCGATTTCGGGTTCTTCTTGGGTCCGGGGGCGTGCCGGGTCCCGCGCTCCTTCGCCTCCTGTCAACTTGGTGCAAAACCGGGTGCGTCCTCCCGCATCAGAACGGGCTAGCAGGCCGCAGGTTCCGGGCCGCTGGTGCCAGCCCGTGCCGATCCGTGAGGAAGACCTGGCGTGATGAACTGCATGGAAGTGCGCGAGCAGCTCGGCGACTACCTCGACGAGGAGGCGCTCGGCGACCTGTGTCGGGCGATCGACGAGCACCTGCGCGTCTGCCCCGACTGTCGGATCGAAGTGGACTCCCTCAAGAAGACCATCCTGCTCTATCACAACTCGCACGCGGCCGAAGTCCCGTCCTGGACCCGCAGCAAGCTCCAGCGGGCGTTGAGCGACCTCTACCGCCAGTACCCCCACGGCCCCACCTCACGCTAGAGCCCGTCAGCCGAGAGCGGCTGGACCCGCGGGCGGCGCGCACGTAGACTCGCGCCGCCCGTTTCGCTTCCCGGTCGGCTCCACCTCGAAACCCATCCGGGCCCGCCATGAAGAGCGTCGGCATCCTGGGTCTTCCCCAGTCCGGCAAGAGCACGCTGTTCGAGATCCTGTTGCAGGGAGCCGGCCACCCCGGCCATGCCGACCACGTCGGGGTGGTGCGCGTGCCCGACCCGCGGGTGGAGCGCCTCGCCGCCCTCTTCCACCGCAAGAGGCTCACGTTCGCCCAGCTCCGCTTCGTGGAATCCGCGGCGGCGCTGGGAACCCCGCACCGGGCGGCGAGGAAGTCCGACCCGTTCGCGGGCGTGCGGGATTGCGACGCGCTGCTGGTGGTGGTGCGCACCTTCCCCCGGGGCGGGGAGCCGGCGCGGCCGGCCGCGGACTGGGCGGAGGTGGAATCCGAGCTGGTGTTCAACGACCTCGCGATCCTCGAGGGGCGGGCCGAGCGGGTGCGGAAGGAGCTGCGCATGGGGAAGAAGGAGCTCGACCACGAGCTGCACCTGCTGGAGCGCTGCCGGACGGTCGTGGAGCAGGGTCGGCCGCTGCGGGCGGAGCGCCACGGCCCCGAGGAGGCGAAGCTGCTGAGGGGATTCCAGCTCCTCTCGCTCAAGCCCTGCCTGGTGGTGTGGAACCGGGGCGACGCGGAGCCGCCGCCGCTCCCCGACCCGGGTCCCGGGGCGCTGGCCGTCACGCTGCCGGCGCTCATCGAGCGGGAGATCGTGGCGCTTCCGCCGGCCGATCGCCCGGCGTTCCGCGCCGAGCTGGGCATCGCCGAGGACGGCCTCTCGCTCATCATCCACAAGTCCTACGAGCTGCTCGGGCTCATCTCGTTCTTCACGGTCGGGACGGAGGAGGTGAGGGCCTGGACCCTGCGCCGCGGGGACACCGCGCTGGACGCGGCCGCGGAGGTCCACACCGACTTCGCCCGCGGCTTCATTCGCGCCGAG
The DNA here is from genome assembly GCA_037447075.1 of Candidatus Eiseniibacteriota bacterium. Taxonomy (GTDB): domain Bacteria; phylum Eisenbacteria; class RBG-16-71-46; order RBG-16-71-46; family RBG-16-71-46; genus JBBIHL01. The sequence continues at coordinate 1,961 of JBBIHL010000383.1, forward strand.
GTCGTGCCTTGCGAGAAGCTGCTGGAAGCCGGCAGCCACGCCCATGCCCGGGAGCGCGGCTGGCTGCGGCTCGAAGGCCGGGACTACCCGGTGGCGGACGGCGACGTGATCGAGATTCGCTTCAGCCGATGAACCAGGAACCCGGGCCGCACCTCCGGGGTTGGGCCCGGGAGGCCCGAATGCGGGCGTGGAGGGCTGCATGAGAAGGAGAGTTCGGGTGGTGTGGCCAGCGCCGAGAGGGCTGACCGCCCTGGCGGCCGTCGCCGCGTTGGCGGCGGCGGTGCCGGCGCGGGCCGTGGACCTGGTCCGCGAGACGCGAGGGCACGTGGCGGTCGGCTACGGCCGGCTGTTGGTGGACGAGGCCCCGGGCGGCTCGGCCTCGTTCGGCGCCGGGGTGGAGCTCCCGCTGCGTGCGGACCTGGCGGTGGGCGTGAACGTGGACTACCACCTGCTGGGCAGCAGCACTGTCCGGCGCGGGGTCCTCGAGGCGCAGGTGGACTATTCCCTGTTCAACGCCGCTGCCGCGCTGCACTGGCGACCTGGGCGCTCCGGGCCGCTCAAGACCCTCACGCTCCTGGCCGGAGCCTACGCCGCCCACGCCGACCTCAACTCCGCGCCCGGCGGCACTGCCTTCCTCGACGTTCCGCGCGACGAGGTGGCTCCCGGCGGAGGCCTGGCTCTGACCTTCTTCCCGTGGCGCGAGTCCCTGCTGCGCCTGGGCTTCGAGCTGGCGGGGCACGTCGCCTTCCTGCAGGACGACACCTGGACGCTGCTGAGCGCGCGCGCGGCGGTGCATTACTGACGCGCCCGGCTTGACGACCTGGCGCGAGCGCCTCGCCCCGGCCTCCTCGCGACTTCCGCCGGTGCGCGCCAACGCGCGCAGGCCCCGGTGCCGACCCGGCCGGCCGAGCCAGCGGCCGTGGAGCCGGTGGAACACGCCCCGGGGCGTGTTGGCGCAGGGGATCCATGATTGGCAGCGGTTGCGACCGCCGCTGCGCGGCAGTTTGACACCGCCGCGCGGGCTTTGTTAGCGTGCAGATTGGTGTCTCCTTCGGGGCGGGGTGCAAGTCCCCACCGGCGGTAGAGCCCGCGAGCGGAGGCCCGCCGTCCCTGCAGCTGCGGGGTCGTCCGGCGCGCCTGCGCAGATCCGGTGTGATTCCGGGGCCGACCGTGACAGTCGGGATGGAAGAAGGAGCGGCGCCGTGCTGTACCCGGCGCCCGTCCGCGTTCGCGACCTGCGCCCCGTGGCACCCCACGGGGCGCTTTGCATATGACGGAGCAGAGCCGGGCGCTCGAAGACGAGCGCCACATGCGGCGGGCGCTCGCCCTGGCCGAGCGCGGCCGCGGTCAGACGCACCCCAATCCGATCGTCGGCGCGGTGGTGGTGCGCGCCGGGCGGGTGGTGGGCGAGGGCTACCACCGTGCCTGCGGGGAGCCGCACGCCGAGGCGATGGCCCTGGCGCGCGCCGGGGCCCGGGCGCGGGGGGCCACGGTCTACGTCACGCTCGAGCCCTGCGCGCACCACGGCCGGACGCCGCCCTGCACCGACGCCCTGATCGTCGCGGGGGTGCGGCGCGTGGTGGTCGGCATGCGCGACCCTCACG
>JBBIHL010000384.1:0-3562 GCA_037447075.1 Candidatus Eiseniibacteriota bacterium
GCTCCGAGAGGCGGCGGCGGAAGCGCTCGGCTCGCGCCGCGCCGTGGGTGACGACCAGGATGGTGTCGTCGCCCGCGATGGTGCCCTCCACCTCGGGCCAGCCCAGCAGGTCGAGGGCGCGCGCCACCCCGTGGGCGTTCCCCGGAGGGGTGCGCACCAGCGCCAGGTTCTTCACCACCTTGACCTCCTGCACGAACGCCTCGATCTCGAGCCGCATGCGCCGCGCATCCAGCACCTCGCGGGCCGGCCCCCCCAGCACGTAGACCGTGCCCGCGCCCGCCGCGGGGGCCTTGCCGATGCCCAGGCTGCGCAGGTCGCGCGAGAGCGTGGCCTGGGTGACGCGGAAGCCGCGGCGCCGGAGCAGGCGCGCCAGCTCGCCCTGGCTGCGCACCGGGACGCTCCCCACCAGCTCGGCGATGGCCTGACGGCGGGCGTGGGCCGAGGCGTCGAGGCGTGCGGGCCGGGCGGTGGCATGGCTATGCATTGGGGCGAATATTTATACATCGCCCCGCGCACGTCAAGAGGATTCTTCGGGGCCCGGGGGACGGCCGCCCCGAGCCAACACCAAGGCCCCGGGGACGCCTCCCCGGGGCCTCGCGCCGGCCGGCCTCGCTGGCGCCGGCCTCCCCTAGCTCGCCATCGCGAACTTCACCTCGACGTCGCGCTTGTCCTCGTCGTCCACCTTGAACCACTCGGCCGGCTGGTAGCCGAGCACGTTGGCCACGAACATGTCGGGGATCTGCTGGATGCGTGTGTTGAAGGTGGTCACGGTGTCGTTGTAGAGCTCGCGGCGGTCGGCGATGGAGTTCTCCAGCTCGCTGATGCGCCTCTGCAGGGCCAGGAAGGCCTGGTCGGCCTTGAGGGTGGGATAGTTCTCGGCCACCGCGAAGAACTGGCCCAGCACGCGGGTGAGCGCGTTCTCGGCTTCGGCCCGCTGGCCCACGGTGTGCGCCTTCATCAGCGCGCCGCGCGCCTCGGCCAGCTTGTCGAAGATGGCCCGCTCGTGCTGCATGTAGCCCTCGCAGGTCTTGATGAGCTTGGGCAGCTCGTCGTGGCGCTGCTTCAGCAGCACGTCGATGTTGGCCCAGGTGCGCGCGATGTTGTTCTTGAGCGCCACCAGGCCGTTGTAGACCGACAGGAAGAAGCCGGCCGTGCCGATCACCACGAACCCGATCAAGGCGGTCACCAGGATTTCGCCGATGTGCATTGGATCCTCTCCTTGTCCGTCGTCCGTGTCAGCGCGGCGCCCGACGGCCGGCGGCCGCGTCCCTAGAGAAGCCTCCCGGCCTTGAGCACGCTGAGCCAGTAGCCCAGGCCGAACAGCGTGAGCGCGGGCCCGGCCACCAGCTGCGCGACGCACTTCATGCCCAGCGTCACCACCAGCGCCAGCTCGCTCTGCGGGCTGATGAGGAACGTGGGATCGTTCTGCCCCTTGCGGATCACGCCCACGATCCGCTGGTCGGTCGCGCGCAACCGCGTGGCGACGGCATCGTCGGTGCCGGTGGCGGCGAGCGATTCGTCGTCCGAGAGGCTCACGGACTGCGCGCGCGGGAACGCCGAGCCCAGCACGTAGACCGGCTGCCCCGGCTCGATCAGCCGCTCGCGAAAGCGCAGCGCCCCGAGCCGCGCCACCTGCAGCCCCAGCCCGCCGTGCTCCTTCAGGTAGCTCACGTAGGGCTCGGGCAGCATCAGGCCCGCGCACTCCTCCTCGCGCCCGTGGGGCACGGTGCACTTGGCCCCGTCCGGGTAGACCAGCGCGATGCCCGTCTCGTCCTCCAGGTAGAACGGATGCCGGGATTGCGCGCGATGGATGATGGTCCAGCCCCCGCGCCGTCCGCTCTTGGTGGCGACGTCAACCTCCCAGTAGGCGCACGGGTTGGCGGAGAAGGGCGCCACCAGGTGCGAGCGCGGCGTGGCCTTGCCCTTCACCTCCACGAAGCCCATCGCCATGGAGCGGATGTTCGAGGTGGGCGTGTCCTCGATCGTCCGCTTCAAGCGCAGGTCGCGAAAGCCGCGATAGAACAGGACGGGCCCCGCCCCCAGCGCGAGGGCCGCGTAGAGTGGGAGCTCGCTGGACACGGCCGCCTCAGAGCTGCCCGTGGCCGCGCAGCCAGTCCACGGCATGCGCCAGATACGCCAACCCGCCCACGCCTACCATGGGACCCACGATGGCGTTGAGCGTCCGCCACGCGGGGATGCGGGCGAGCAGGTTCGCGGGGGGAGCGTCGGTGACCAGCAGGAAATCGAGCGACTCGCCGGGCAGCAGCAGCAGGTCGGGTGGGGCCGCCTTGGCGCGGCGCGCCGATGCGAGCGGCACTGCGGCGGAGGGGCGCGCGACCGGCTCGTCGTCGGTGCCGGTGGCGGCCAGCTCGACCTCCACCGCGAACTCGTGGGGCCGCGATTGCCGCCCGAAGGCGACCACGTGGGCCTCGCCGCCCGCGAACACCGCGCGCTCCACCAGGGTGAGCGCGCCGCCGCGCCGTGAGAGCCAGTCCCATTCGGGCACCCGCTGGAGCAGCGCCTGGAGGTTCTCGGTCAGCGCGTCGCCCGGCGACCAGGCGCGCGTGTCGCTCACCCCCACCTCCCACGTGCCGTCGTCCCCCCACACCCGTGCGGTGACGCCGCCCGCCACCAGCCGGAACGACCGCCGCTCCTCGACCATGCCGTGCACGCGGGAGGCGGCCGAGAACACCTCCAGGCGGAAGCCGGCGCAGGGCCGGCCCGTCAGCGGCGAGAACAGGGGGCTCTCCAGCGCCACCTTCCCGCGCACGTGCACCGGGCCGGTGGGCAGGTCGGCCAGCGGCCGCTCGCGCAGGCGGGCGAAGGCGCGGCGCAGCCGCACGGCCCGGTAGCCGTCGTTGAAGAGCGGGGCCCCCGCCGCCACGGCCGCCACGGCCAGGGTCGCTCCGCCAAAGGTGGGTTCCAGCTCCATCCTTCGGACGCTCCGCAGGGAGTACAGCGCGCGACCGCGGGGCGCCCGGGCGCTCCGCGGGGTGGTCCGGGACGTTATCGGCAGGGGCGGAGCGGGGGTTTAGGAGGCCGCGGCTCCGAGCGTCCGAGCTACAGGGCCGCGGGCAGACGGGAACCCGCGGGCTTCGCGACCCGCGAGCAGGCCCGCCTCGCGTGCAAACGGCCCCGGCGGTCGGCCGTGCCCTGCGACCAGCCCGAGGCGCGCGACCTGTCGAAACGGCTACCCCTCGATTCTGTAGATCTCCCTGCGGCCGTGGTCCACGAGGTCATGGTAGCCCTTCATGATGTCCTCGAACGCCTTGGTGTCCTTCTCGCTCATGCCCTGCGGCTGGAGCATGGCCTCGTACGCCTGGAGGCTGGCAACCTCCATCTCCGCCACCACGGTCCAGTAGGGCTCGCCGCTCAGGTCGGTCAGGATGCGCATCTTCGGCATGCCCACCTTCTGGCTGAGCTTCGACATCGCCAGGAACTTCTCGACCATGGGGCGCACCTTGCCCGGCTTGCAGTACATGATGTCTCGGACGAGCAGCATGGTTCCTCCTTGGCGCAGGGCCTCCGACGCGTCGGCTCGATGGCGGCCCGGAAAGCCTAG
>JBBIHL010000385.1:0-3550 GCA_037447075.1 Candidatus Eiseniibacteriota bacterium
CGATCGTGGTGAGGCCGGCCCGGGAAGCCGCCGGCGCGGATGGGGCCTTCTTCCGGGACGGCCGCTTCGCGGCCTACCGGCTGAAGAATAGGGGAGAATAGGAACTCGTATACGCGCGAGGGGCAGTCTACGCCTGTCGCGGTGCCTCGGGCCATCGGAAATCCCGACCGCGGCCTGGGTCTGGGCCACCGGGCCGCCCCTCGCCAGCGGATGGTCCCCGGCCGCGTGCCGTGGGTCGTTGGGGTCAAGACGCACCTCGTGCGCCCAGATCGCCATGTCGGGAGCAATCATGTTTGCCTCGCAAGCCGCCTGGATGCGCTCGTTGAGTGTCCCTTCTGGTAGCCCTTGAGCTTCAGCATCGAATCCACGGCAGATGCAGCGGTCATGGTCGCTGGCGCCGGCGCAGGGAGGGTCACCCAAGCCTGCCTGAGATGCTCCAAAGCCGGAGATGGAGTCGCTGCATCAAGCGCTCTTGTGCGGGGGTACCACGCCCCCACCGGCCCATTCTCCTGGTCCGAATGCGCCGCGACCACCCCGCCGCAGGTCCAGCAGATGTACCCGGCCCACGCTCGGGGATTGCTGCGGTCGTGCGCTCGGGCCTGCCCCCTCCATGACCGGTTGAGACTCGGCCGGTGAACGCCGTAATACGGCAGCGCTCAAGCTCGCGCTCTTGCGTCAAGTTGGCCACGATCCCCACCCCTACCGACTGCTTGCATCGGGGCCGCGCTTGCTCTTGTGGGCCCACTCCAAGAACCTCACCACGGTCGGCAGCGCAACGCCCTTCTCCAGCAACTCCTGGACATCCCGCTCCCACCCCAGTCGCTTCGCGTCGGCGGCGATTGCGGCCTTGAGCGCCGCCGCATCGTCAGCCCGCTCGTCGTATTCGAGAACGATGCGCCGGGCGCGCTCATCGTTCCGAGCCGTCACCCCGCGGCCGAGCGAATCCCACATGACGTACTCCTAGTTCTCGATGTCGATAACTTCGAATGTACCGTCTGGATCTCGATCGCGGCCGAACAGCCAAACCTCTCCAGCGTCGTCGCGCACTATTACTGGATATCTGAGCCCGTCCATTCGCTCCTCACTGCCAGGGCCTGTGCAGACCTATCCCTCGACCTCCTGTCCGCGAATGGAAGTGCGGCAACGTGATCTCCTCTCCGGACGCCACTTCGACCGGGTGCCAGGCGGTCCTGAAGTTCTTGCCGTAGTGTGCGTGGTCACGCTCTTTGATGGCGATGTGGTCCCGGTATTCGAGGGCGTGGTTGAGCCCGTTGCGGTAGAGGAAGCCCCCCGTCCACGGCCCGTTCTCCTGCCTTCCTACCCGCCGGTTCTCCCCGTCCGCCTTGTAGACCACGGTGTCCCCGGGCAGCGTCGCCCGCACCAGATTCCCCAGCGCGTCGTAGGCGTAGCGCGTGGTGTCGTTGCCCAGCGCTTTCCACAGCAGCTCCCCCGAGGCGGTGTAGGTGAACCCCGTGGCCCCGTAGCGGATCAGGCGGTCCTGCGCGTCGTCGGTTGCGGTCGCCAGCGTGTCGCCGGCGCCGTTGCGCTCCTCGGTGCGGTTCCCGTTGTCGTCGTAGCGGTAGGTGCGCAGCGTGTCCCCGTTCAGCGTCACCCCGTAGAGCCGCCCCGCCAGGTCGTAGCGATACCCCCAGGTCCGCGTCGGCACGAACCCCGACTCCGCCACCTCCACGATCCGCCCCAACAGGTCGCGCTTGAGGCTCTGCTGCAACAGCACCGCGCTGCCGTAGACGTAGCGCAGGTTCTGTAGGTCCCCATGGGCATCGTAGTCCAGGCTCTGGTTCACGCTCCCCACGCTCGTGCTGTCCACCTGCCCCGTGGCCGCGATCCGGTGCACGGTGAGGTCCCCGGCGGCGATCAGGAGGCCATCCTGGTCGTAGCTGAAGTTCGCCTGGTTGGAGCCGTTCACCGTCTCCGTCGCCGGCAGGAACTCGGCGTTGTAGCCGTGCGCCACGCTCTTCGTCCCGCCCCCCGGCAGCTGCCCCGTCCACGTCTGCGAGACCCGCAGCGGCCCGTTGTAGCCGTAGCTCACCGTCACCGTGTCCGCCCCCGCCGCGATCGAGCTCAACGTGCCCGTGCTCGCGTTGTAGCCGAAGCTGTTGGTCCCCCGCCGCTGCCCCAGCGTCTGCAGCCGCCCCGTCCCGCTCTCGTAGGTGAGCACCACCGAGTCCCCCGCCGCACGCTCCACCCGCACCAGCTGGCGGTCCAGGTTGTAGCGGTGCGCGTGGCCGGGTCCGGCACCCCGCTCACGCCGGGCGGCGTGTAGACGTCGTTGAGGTCCACGGCGGTGTAGTGGAAGCTGTGGGCGGCGCTCCCCGGCGGCGACACCCGGGTCAGGTTCCCCGCCGCATCGTAGCCGAAGCCCACCCGCCGAGCGTCGGGGAAGGTCTGCGTGGTGCAGCGATCGGCCGCGTCGTAGCCGTAGCTGGTCACCCGCTGCAGCGTGTCGATCAGGGTGGCGAGCCGCCCCTGGCTGTCGTAGAGGTAGCGCCAGCGCCGGCCCGCCTGCTCCAGCTGCGTCACCCGCCGGGGGGCGATGCGGCGGACCAAGGGAGCGTTCCCCGACGATTCCACCGGCACGCCGCTCGCGCTGTAGAGCAGGTTTCACAACCTCTGAGCACGATCATCGCGCAGGCGAGGTGGAAGAAGCCTTGGTAGATCGTCACCAGCCGGTCGTAGCGGGTGGCCAGGCGCCGGAACTGGTTCAGCCCTAGTCCAGCGTGCCACCGATGACGGTCCCGATCTGGCCATCCGGCGTGATGCGGCAAACCCGGTTGGGCATCGACGATCTCGCCACCGACGCCGAATAGCCTCTGCATCGCCGAGCGCGAGAACTTCCGGGTTCCATAGGTGAAGTAGCTCGTGGTTGTGAGCCACCGGGACGTGGCCTTCAGCTTCTTACCCACCCTCTGATCGTAGCTCCGTCGTTGCCTCTCGCTGCCTCACCTGCTTCAGCAGTTTCGACCTGCTGTCACCAGACTTCCAATCCGTCTCGCAAGCGTCTGTAGCGTAACTGCACCAGCGAGCCGATCATCGTTTCCAGTCGGGTTTCGCCCCAGCGTCGATTCCTCAGCAGGACACTCGTAATGTGGCAGTACCCCGCGACGTGGTTCCCTGGCGCTTTGACGAGGGCCTCCACCCAAGTGCTGTCGCCAACCGTGGCCTTGCCGGCGCGCGCCCTGCATCGCCCGATTGTCGTGTCGGCGAGGCGCGGGAAGCCTTCCTTCCCACCCCTGACGTCAGGATTGTTGCCGAAGTAGATGACACTGCGAGCGAACCCGGCGGGGGTACTGTCAACTACGCTGTAAACGTAAAAAAGCGGGCCGGCCTGGGAATCGACGCGCGCCGTCGCCGGTACAAGTATCCCCATGTGCGCCCCGGTCACCACCAAGCGCCGCCATCCTTTCTCCGGCACTTCCCATGCCCGGAAGGCCGAAGTCTCGCAGCCCATCGGACCAGCGCCGAGAAGGACTAGCATCAAGCACTGGACGATTCCGGCTCGACCTCTGGCGTCCATCTTTCGAGCTCCTAG
>JBBIHL010000386.1:0-3543 GCA_037447075.1 Candidatus Eiseniibacteriota bacterium
GCCACCACCAGCGCCGGCAGCGAGGCGAAGCCGAACCGGCGCCACACCCGCCGCTCGCCGTCCAGCAGCACGGGCACCTCCACGCCCATTCGCCGGCACGCCGCCGCCACGCGCGCGCTGTCCCGGGCGAAGGCGAAGAGCGGGACGTGCACGAGCATCACGCGCAGGCCTCCGGGGGAGTAGCGCCGCGCCCACTCGCGCGCCACCGGCACCGCGCGCTGGCTGGGGAGATGCGCGTCGCTCCAGAACTGGAGCACCGTCACCCGGCCGGCGAGGTCGCGGGAGCCGAGGGGCGGCGAGTTCAGCCAGCCGGTCGCGCCCTCCAGGGGCGGAAGCGGGCTTCCGGCCCGAACCCACTGCGAATCGGCGGCGGGCGCCGCCGCCCGCCGCTGCAGCCAGCGCCGTGAGGCGGCCCAGGCCATGACGGCGGCCAGCACGATGAGCGCGCCGGCGGCCAGCCATCCCCATCGGACCTGCATAGCCGGACGATTATAGGCGTGGCCCATGGCCCGGGCGACCCTGGGCGGCAGCGGGTCGCGCCGCGGCCCCGACGTCCCGTGTGCTACACTGCGGTTTCGCTCCTCCCCATGGACTCGCCGGGCGCCGCGGCGCCCGCTCCCAATGCCATCCCAACGAGCCCGCCGCGCGCGGGCGGAGGCAAGGCATGCGCAAGCGAACCTTCGTGGCGGTGGCCGCCGTCCTCTTCGCCCTGGCGCTGCTCGGCTGCGGCGGCAAGTCGTCGCAGGGCACGGGGGGGGCCATCGCCGGCGCGGCGGTCCAGGGCACCGTCGCCATCCCGTTCAAGATCGGCATCATGACGGGCACCGTCTCGCAGGGCGAGGAGGACTTCCGCGGGGCCCAGCAGGTCATCGCCCGCTACGGGACCGACCACGTCAAGCACGTCACCTACCCCGACAACTTCAGCTCCGAGCTGGAGACGGTGATCTCGCAGCTCACCGGGCTGGCCGCCGACCCCGAGGTGAAAGTGATCGTGGTGGGCCAGGCCATCCCCGGCTCGGCCTCGGCCGCGCGCAAGATCCGCGAGACGCGCCCCGACGTCCTGATCGGCTTCGTGGGCCCGCACGAGGACCCCGACGTCATCAACCCGGTGTGCGACATCGCCACCCAGCCCGACCAGATCACGCGCGGGACCACCATCATCGAGACCGCCCGGCAGATGGGAGCCAGGCACTTCGTGCACTACTCCTTCCCTCGTCACATGTCGCAGCTGCTCCTGAAGCAGCGCAAGGACATCATGGAGCAGGAGTGCCGGAAGCGCGGGATGGAGTTCCACTTCGTCACGGCTCCCGACCCCACCGGCGAGGCCGGTTTGCCCGGCGCGCAGCAGTTCATCCTGGAGGACGTGCCGCGACAGCTGCAGCGGCTGGGCCAGGCGACCGCGTTCTACTCCACCAACGACGGCATGCAGGAGCCGCTGATCCGCTCGATCCTGCAGCACGGCGGCTACTTCGTGGAGCAGGACGTGCCGGCGCCCACCGCGGGCTACCCGGCCGCGCTGGGGATGTCCATCCCGCCCGACAAGGCCGGCGACATGAACTACATCAACGGCGAGATCAAGCGGCTGATCGCGGAGAAGGGGAAGAGCGGCCACTTCGGCAGCTGGACCCAGCCGGTGGACATGGTGGCGATCCGCGCCTTCACCAACCTGCTGGTGGACGCGGTGGAGCGGAGGGCCGACTTCCGCGACTCCGTCACCGTCAAGCGCTACCTCGAGGCCGAGGCCGGCGGCCAGGTGCTCACCCGCAAGTACGACCGGGTGGGCAACCAGTGGCTGGTCGTGCTCGAGCACGTGACCTACTAGGGCACCGCACGCCCTCGAGGCCCCGCGGCCCCCTGCGCGGCACGCCGCGGGCGCCCGCCCATGAGCGCCCCCATCCTCGAGCTTCGCGACATCACCAAGGAGTTCGAGGGCCACCGCGTCCTCAAGGGCGTCTCCCTCGCCGTGCGGCCCGGCTCCATCCACGCCCTGGTGGGGGAGAACGGGGCCGGCAAGTCCACGCTGATGAACGTGCTGTTCGGCATGCCGGTGATCCGCGAGACCGGCGGCTACGGCGGGCAGATCGCGCTCGACGGGCGCGAGGTGCGCTTCGACTCGCCCGCCCAGGCCATGGCGGCGGGCGTCGGCATGGTGCACCAGGAATTCATGCTGATCCCCGGCTTCCGGCTGGCGGAGAACATCAAGCTCAACCGCGAGCCGACCCGCCCCAATCTGTTCTCGCGCCTGGCGGGGCGCCGGCTGGAGTCGCTGGATCTGCCGCGGATGCGGTCGGACGCCCGCGCCGCGCTGGACCGGGTGGGGCTCACGGTGGACGAGTGGCTGCCGCTGGCGGGGCTCCCGGTGGGTCACATGCAGTTCGTGGAGATCGCGCGCGAGGTGGACAAGCGGAACGCCCGGCTGCTGATCTTCGACGAGCCCACCGCCGTGCTCACCGAGGGCGAGGCGGCCCAGCTGCTCGAGGTGATGCGGTCGCTGGCGCGGAAGGGCCTGGGCATCCTCTTCATCACCCACCGGCTCGACGAGGTGCTGGCGGCGGCGGACGAGATCACGGTGCTGCGCGACGGCGAGGTGGTGGGACGCCTGGAGCCGCGCGAGGCCACGGTGGGCCGGATCGCGGAGCTGATGGTGGGGCGCCAGGCGGCCATCAAGCGCGGCGCCCGGGACGGCGCGACCAGCGCCGGGGCGCCCACCCTGGAGGTGCGCGACCTGTGGGTGGAGATGCCGGGCGAGCGGGTCCGCGGGGTCTCCTTCACGCTGCGCCGCGGCGAGCTGCTGGGCCTGGCCGGCCTGGCGGGCCACGGCAAGATCGGCGTGGCCAACGGCCTCATGGGCCTCTTCCCCGCGCGGGGGACGGTGCTCAAGGACGGCAGGCCCTTCGCGCTCAACCAGCCGAGCGCGGCGATCCGCGCCGGCCTCGCCTTCGTCTCCGAGGACCGCCGCGGCGTGGGCATCCTCCCCGACGAGAGCGTCGAACTCAACATCGCGCTCACCGCGGTCGAGGCGCAGGGGCGCTTCCTGGGCCGCGGCCCCCTCCCCGCGCTCCGCCTGCTGGACGGCCGCGCCGTGCGGGCGCACGCCCGCGAGATGATCCGCCGGCTGGACATCCGGTGCACCGGCCCGCGCCAGCACGTCCGGCGGCTCTCGGGCGGCAACCAGCAGAAGGTGTGCCTGGCGCGCGCCATGACGCTGGAGCCCGACACGCTGCTGGTCTCCGAGCCCACCCGCGGCATTGACGTGGGCGCCAAGGAGCGCGTCCTGGAGCTGCTGCGCGCGCTCAACCGCGAGCGGGGGCTCAGCCTGCTGGTGACCTCGTCCGAGCTGGCCGAGCTGCGCGCCCTGTGCGACCGCATCGCCATCGTCTACCAGGGCCGCATCCAGGCGGTGCTGCCGCCGGACGCCGCCGACGAGGAGTTCGGCCTGGCCATGGCGGGCGAGCGGGAGCACGCGGGAGCGGCGCGTGGCTGAAGCCCCGGCGCCGGGAGCCGCCGCGGCTAGGCTTGCGCCGTGCACGTCGTCGGCAGCCT
>JBBIHL010000387.1:0-3537 GCA_037447075.1 Candidatus Eiseniibacteriota bacterium
GTCGTGCGGGTCGTGCTGATCGTGCTCGACGGCGTGGGCGTGGGGGCGCTGCCCGACGCCCACCGCTACGGCGACGAGGGGAGCCACACGCTGCTGCACGTGGCGGAGGCCAACGGCGGGCTGCGCCTGCCGCGGATGGAGCGCCTGGGGCTCGGCAACCTGGTGCCGCTTCCCGGCGTGCGGCGTGCGGCGGCGCCGGGCGGCTCGTGGGGACGCATGGCGGAACGCTCGCCGGGCAAGGACAGCACCACCGGGCACTGGGAGATCGCGGGGCTGGTCCTGGACCGTCCCTTTCCCACCTACCCGCGGGGTTTCCCGCCGGAGCTGCTCGAGCGCCTGGCCGAGCGGGTGGGCCGCGGCTGGATCGGCAATGTGGCGGCCTCCGGGACCGAGATCATCCAGCGCCTGGGCGAGGAGCACCAGCGCACCGGGAAGCTCATCATCTATACCTCGGCCGACAGCGTCTTCCAGGTGGCGGCCCACGAGCAGACCGTCCCGCTCGAGGAGCTCTACGCGGCCTGTGCGAAGGCGCGCGCTCTCCTGCAAGGGGAGCACGCCGTGGGGCGCGTGATCGCGCGACCGTTCACCGGGTCGCCGGGTCGCTATGTGCGCACGGCGGGGCGGCGGGACTTCTCCCTGCCGCCGCCCACCGCGACGCTGCTGGACCGCCTGGCCGAGCGGTCCTGCCCGGTGATCACGGTGGGGAAGGTTGACGAGCTTTTCGCCGGACGCGGCGTGGCCGAGGCCCGCCCCACCCGGGACAACCGGCACGGCATGACGGAGATCGCCTCGCTCCTGCGCCGGCCGGGTCTGGGCCTGGTGTTCGCCAACCTGGTGGACTTCGATACCCAGTACGGGCACCGCAACGACGCGAAGGGCTTCGCCGCCGCGCTCGAGGAGTTCGACGAGTGGCTGGCGGAGGCGCTGGCGCTCCTGCGGTCCGACGAGCTCTGCCTCATCTCGGCCGACCACGGCAACGATCCGACCACCGCGAGCACCGATCACTCCCGCGAGTACGTTCCGCTGCTGGCGGCGGGTCCGCGCGTGCGGACGGGCGTGGACCTGGGGACGCGCGAGAGCCTCGCCGACCTGGGAGCCACGGTGGCGGACGTGTTCGGCGCGCCCGCGCTCCCGGCCGGGCGCTCCTTCCTGCGCGAGATCCGGGGATGAGCGCCGGCGCCCGCGCCCGGGGCCTGCGCCTGGACCCTGCGGCGCTCCTGCGGGAGGCGGAGGCCGCGCGGCGCGCCGCCCATGCGCCCTACTCGGGATTCCGCGTGGGCGCGGCGCTGCTGACCGCCTCGGGGGCCCTCGTGCGCGGCTGCAACGTGGAGAACAGCTCGCTGGGGCTCTCGATCTGCGCCGAGCGCAACGCGGTGTGGAGCGCGGTCGCCCGGGGTGAGCAAAGCTTCGCCGCCATCGCCGTGTCGGCGGGCCGGGGCCGGTGGGCCTCGCCCTGCGGAGCGTGCCGGCAGGTCTTGAGCGAGTTCGCCCCGCGCCTCTGGGTGATCTGGCGCGACCGTTCGGGGCGGATTCTCCGCCGGCGGCTTGGGGCGCTGCTGCCCGAGGCCTTCGTATCGCGGCGGACCCGGCGTGGGTGAGCGGCCGCCCGGGGAGGCCGAAGCGTGAGCGCCGGGCGCGACCCCCTGGCCCCGCTCATCGAGCACACGCTGCTCAAGCCCGACGCCGCCCGGGCGGACGTCGAGCGGCTCTGCGGCGAGGCCGTGCGGTTCGGCTTCGCCGCCGTGTGCGTCAACTCGGCCCACGTGGCCGCGTGCGCGCGGCTGCTGCGGGGCAGCCGGGTCAGGGTGTGCGTCACGGTGGGCTTCCCGCTCGGTGCCCAGCTGCCCGAGGTGAAGGCCTACGAGGCGCGCCGGGCCGTGGAGGAGGGCGCGAGCGAGGTGGACATGGTGATGAACCTGGGCACGCTCAAGTCCGGGGACGACGCGCTGGTGGAAGCGGACATCCGCGGCGTGGTCCGCGCCGCGGGCCCGGGGGCGGCTGTGAAGGTCATCCTGGAGACGGCGCTGCTCACGCGCGAGGAGAAGGTACGCGCGGCGCTGATCGCGCGGGCGGCGGGAGCGGCGTTCGTCAAGACCTCGACGGGATTCGGGCCCGGCGGGGCGACGGTGGAGGACGTGCGCCTGCTGCGCGAGACCGTGGGGCCCGACATGGGGGTCAAGGCGTCGGGCGGAATCCGCACCCGCCGGGAGGCGGAGGCCATGGTGGCGGCAGGGGCCAACCGGATCGGGACCTCCTCCGGGGTCGCCCTGGTGGGCGCCGGCGGAGGCACGACGCCGGGTGGGTGAGCCCGGGGCTCGGGCGCGGGTGGTGGACGCGCGCGCCATGTTGCGCCGCAAGCGGGACGGCGGTGCGCACGCGCCGGAGGAGCTGCGCGCCTTCGTGGGCTCCTACGCGCGCGGCGAGATCCCCGACTACCAGATGAGCGCCTGGCTCATGGCGGCGTTCCTGCGCGGGCTGGACGAGGCCGAGACCGACGCCTTGACCCGGGTCCTGATCGAGTCGGGCCGACCCTTCGACTGGTCGGGCCTTCCGCGTCCCGCCGCCGACAAGCACTCGACCGGCGGGGTGGGCGACAAGGTCTCGCTGGTCCTGGCCCCGCTCGCCGCCGCGTGCGGACTCGCGGTCCCCATGGTCTCGGGTCGCGGCCTGGGCCACACCGGGGGGACGCTCGACAAACTGGAGTCCATCCCCGGATTCCGCACGCAGCTCTCCGGCGAGGAGATGGCTTCCCAGCTCGCCCGGCTGGGCGTGGTCATGGTCGGACAGGGGCCCGAGCTGGCTCCGGCGGACGGCATGCTCTACGCGCTGCGCGACGTGACCGCCACGGTGGAGAGCATCCCATTCATCGTGGCCAGCATCGTGGGCAAGAAGGTGGCCGAGGGTGCGCGCGCCCTGGTCTACGACGTCAAGTGCGGAAACGGGGCGTTCATGAAGACGCGCGAGCGCGCCCGCGAGCTCGCGCGCCGCCTGGTGGGCACCACCCGCCGGCTGGGCCGCGCCGCCACCGCCCTGGTCACCGACATGTCGCAGCCCCTGGGGCGCGCGGTGGGGAATTCCCTCGAGGTGCTCGAAGCGGTCGAGGTGCTGCGCGGCCGCGGCCCGGATGACGTCCGATCGCTGACGCTGGAGCTCGCCGCCCTCATGCTTCAGGAGGCCGCCGTGGAACGGGACGCGGCGGCGGCGCGGTCACGCGCCGAGCGCGCGCTGGACTCCGGGGCGGCCTGGCAGGCCTTTGCCGGCCTGGTGGAGGCCCAGGGAGGCGACGTGCGCTCCGTGGAACGGCCGGAGCGGCTGCCCCGCGCACCGGTCCAGCGGGAGGTGCGGGCCGTCCGGACGGGCCGGCTCGTGGCGGTGGACGCGTACGGGCTGGGCGAGTGGGTGGTCTCCGTTGGTGGTGGCCGGCGCGCCAAGGAGGATCGCATTGACGCGCGGGTGGGGCTGGTGGTGCACCGCCGGCTCGCGGACGTCATCACGCGCGGCGACGTGCTGGCCACCCTGCACCTGGCGGCCGACGAC